>SFGF01000115.1 GCA_004556655.1 Lachnospiraceae bacterium
AGTGCCCTCTCTTTCTCAGGCACAGCGAATAAAAAAATTGAGCAAAGATGGAAAGCTGACTTTAGAAAAGATGCAGGAAATTCTCAGTGAAATAAAAAAGGAGAAATAACAAAAGTCACATTTACAAATGAACAGCTTCACAGATATTTTCCAAACAACTATACGCCGGAAATGATGAAGCGCGAAATCGTAGCAATCTTAAAAATATGGATGGAACAATACTGGGACAAATAAGAAACGGAGGAATGAAGAATGTGTAAAGTAATCGCTGTTACAAACCAAAAAGGCGGTGTCGGAAAAACCACGACAACCGTAAATTTAGGGATTGGTCTCGCAAAAGAAGGAAAAAAAGTGCTGTTGATTGATGCAGATCCTCAGGGAAGTCTGACTGCCAGTCTTGGATATGTGGAACCGGATGATATTGGCACTACTCTGGCAACCATCATGCTGGCGGTGATCAATGAGGAAGAAATACAATCGGATGACGGAATTCTTCATCATGAGGAAAATGTGGATCTGTTACCAGCAAACATTGAACTATCAGCTTTGGAAGTGACACTGGGAAATGTAATGAGCAGAGAAATGATCATGAAGGATTATATAGAAATGATGAGAGAACGATACGATTATATTCTGATCGATTGTATGCCCAGCCTGGGAATGATGACGATCAATGCGCTGGTTGCTTCGGATGCGGTTCTGATTCCGGTACAGGCAGCATATCTGCCAGTAATAGGTCTCCAGCAGTTGATCAAAACAATTTCCATGGTAAAGAAAAGACTGAACCGGAAATTGCAGATCATGGGAATTCTTCTGACCATGGTAGATTTCAGAACAAATTACGCAAAAGATATTTCAACCATGCTCCACGTTACCTACGGTTCAAAGATCACGATTTTTGAAAATGTAATACCGTTATCGGTAAAGGCAGAAGAAACAAGTGCAGAGGGAATCAGCATTTATGCCCACTGTCCTAAGAGCAAAGTGTCCAATGCATATAAGAGTCTTATTTCGGAGGCAATGAGTTTATGAAACCAGTGAAATTCGAAGAAAATGAATTAATGGTAATGGCGATCTTTGCCGAAAAGACCAGACAGGATACCGTAGAGACATTAAAAGAAACACTGGATGTTCTGGAAGAAACAAAAGAGGATGTATCCGATGAAGAAATGATTGAAATCGTATCGTCACTGATCGAGAAACTGCAGCAGATTGAAGACAAGTATTATTATACACTGGATCTGGATTCATATCTCTTGGCATCGGGGGATGATGAGCATGAAGATTGATCAATTTGCTCTTTATCGTGTCAACAAGATGACTGCCGGACGGAAACTATGGCATCTGTCCTACAACGAGGTCCGGGAAAAGAATTTTGCTGTTCGTGTGGAATTTTACCGGCATATGATGGTCGGCGAAATGAAGCCGGATGAGACCGCTAATGAAATCTGGAAACGGATCCGGTATAAAACAGAAGTCAGTGATGTGCTGGTGCTTAACCATGAAGGAGTAATCTCCTGCTTCTATCTTAGTGATGATTATCCCAGAAGAATCAGCGGATTCATCCGCATGAATTCAACAGGAAGCGTAATCTCCATGGACACAAAGGATTATAAAATAGATGGATATTCCGGAAACTGGAAGGTAACGGACAATATCATAATGGATGGAAAGCAGTTTTATCTGCTGGAACATCAGGAATTCTGGGAACAAGCTGTGAGAATCATTCTCGACAGTTACGGAAAATATGTGGCAAAAACCGGAATCAGAGGTTTTGATGAAACTGCCAAGCAGAAAATCCGTGAATATATTCATCCTGAGAATAAGTATCCGGAAAGAATGAAACAGATGCAGACAAAGATGGAACTTTATCAGAAATATTTCCAGAATGGGATGTATGAACGAAGTCATGAATCCGGTACAGAAGCCAATTATGATATGGTGGATGGTCAGGTCAATAACCAGAAAAAGGCAGTTGAAAAAGCACAGAAACCAACATCGAAACGTCCGAAAAAAGGACTTCTGTGATAAAGAAGCTTCATGAGAAACAAATTGCCATTGCAAAAAGATCCGGAAAGCCGGTGCCGAGGTATCTGGAGCAGCAGATTGCACAGGAACGTAGCAGGAAATAGCAATAAGAAAATTATTGCGAAACAGCAGGGAGAATACAGTAAAGAGAAAGAAGTGGAGCTTGTATGATTTTGTAGAGTTTGAAAAAATGGTGAATCATAAAAATGAGAGGGATTACCTTTGCTGAGGTAACCTCTTTTTTTTATGTCGCCTGGTATGCGACCATAATTTATTTGTTGATTGATAAAGTATAATATATAGAACTTTCAAACAAATATAAGTGAGCAATCTGATGATATGAGAAAAAAAGGATATAGCAGACCAGGTTTGTTCGAGACAGTAAATCATTATGATGCGAACGGAAAGAAAATAGGAGAAAGTCATCCTGGATTTTTTGGAAGTATGAATAATTATGACAGCAATGGGAAAAAAGTCGGGCATAGTGATCCGGCACTGTTCGGAGGCATGAATCATTATGATGATCATGGGCATAAAGTAGGAAATAGTCGAGCCGGCTTATTTGGTGGTGTAAACCATTATGATAAGACTTGTCATAAAAAAGGTCATAGTAATCCGGGAATTTTCGGAGGAATGAGCCACTACGATGAATGAAAATAGCTGTGAAAAAGTCAAATTTGGTTTATAATGAGAACATGAAATAGTAAGGCAGGTGTAAAGTATATGGCAAACAAAGAATTGATTGAAGAAGTTGGAAAGTACATAGACAAATACTACGAGCCAGGGACAGATGATATTAAAATGGATGAAGAAATGAAGTCCATCTTTGATAAAATAACAAGCTTCCGGAAAAAGAGAAAGGAACAGAAGAAGCAGGAAGCACCTGCTGACTATGAGACAGATATGTCTGCTCCAGCGGAATTTGATGTGGGCAGCATGAAAAAAACGAAGATTACCAAAGAAATGTCGCAGACAATGGCGACGAACCGGAACATAGATGATCTGATGAATCAGATGGAAGAGACATTTTCACAGCGTCTTCTTCGTATGATTGATGAGAGGGGATTGACAGATTCTGAAGTATATACAAAAGCATATGTTGACCGGAGACATTTTTCAAAGATTCGGAAAGATATCAGCTACGCACCAAATAAGAAAACGGTGCTGGCTTTTACAATAGCATTGGAGTTATCCCTGGATGAAGCAAAGGATTTGCTTCGCAGTGCCGGATTTGCATTATCCAGAAGTTCCAAAACAGATATTATAGTAGCATATTTTTTGCAGAATAAAATCTATGATATGTTTGAGATCAATGATGTATTGTATGCTTATGGGCAACCAGTTTTTGGTTAAGTGAAAAGAAAAGGCGAAATTTCAATGTCGCCTGGTATGCGACCAACTCAGTTGGTTCTGTATATAAAATGTGATTATAAACGATTGGAGGTAATCACATGAATACAGGATTAACTGAGTTGGTTTTTATTTTAGACAGAAGTGGTTCCATGGGAGGTCTTGAGAGCGATACTATTGGTGGATTTAATGGAATGATTGGGAGGCAGAAATCTGAAGGGAAGCAAGTGAATGTGACAACAGTGCTGTTTGATGATCAGGTGGAGATTATTCATGATCGGTTTCCGATTGAGATTATCGTGCCTTTGACAGAAAAAGAATACTATGTTCGAGGATGTACGGCACTTCTGGATGCAGTGGGGGCAGCGATTGAAAAGATTGATAATGTCCAGAAACATCTCCCGGAAGCACACAAAGCCGGAAAAGTCATTTTTGTTATTACTACCGATGGATTAGAAAATTCCAGTGAGAATTTTACATATGAACAGATCAGGAGAATGATCAGTGCAAAAAAAGAGTGTGGATGGGAATTCTTATTCCTTGGTGCAAATATTGATGCCGGGAAAGAAGCGGAAAAAATCGGTATTGCCCGTAACCGTTCTGTGACATATGAAAATGACCCGGAAGGTGTTGCTATCAATTTTAAGGCCGTGGGCAGAGCAGTGTCAAAAGCAGTACAGGCTGAAAGCATGGAAGAAGTATTTGATGGTAACTGGTCAGAGGAGATTGTAGAGCATAAGAAAAACAGCCGTGGCAGAAAGAGAGGGTAGGATATGTATTTTCTGGTGGATTTTGAAAATGTAAGAAGTGGCGGACTACGGGGTGTGGACTATCTGGAAGAAAGTGATTATCTTACGATATTCTTCAGTAATGCTGCCCACAGCTGTGAAAACAGATACCTGGAGGATATTGAAAGATCGGGCTGCCATTTCGATACATGTAAACTGAAAAACACGGGAAAGAATGGCTTAGACTTCTATATTGCATCGAGAGTGGGAGAATTTTATGGTACTGGTCATAAAGAACGGGTCGCAATCATCAGTAAAGATCAGGGGTACAAGGCAGTGCGTGATTATTGGGATGTGAGGTTACCATCCAATAATAAGATTATAATTTCCCCATCTGTTGAGAGAAGTCTGATAGCCAGCAATGACAATAGCAACAGGGTAAAACGACTAAAGGAAAAACTGGCAGGAGTAGATATAGATGTGTTCCAGGCAAGATATGAGGAGCGGATGAGATTACAGGAGATTTTGAGACAAATCTTTTGTGGAACAGATTATGCCAGTAAAATGCCGGAAATCCAGAATATGATGGAAACGGCTAAGACACCGAAGATCATTTACCTGAATTCTCTGCACCGGTTTGGAAAAAAACAGGGTCTTGAGATATACAGACGGATAAAACCAGTGTTACATCAAAATGTTGCACAGGCATAATTAAAAATAATAAATTACACGGAGGAAAAAATATGGCAATGATGGAGTGCCCGAATTGTGGCGAACAGGTATCAGATAAGGCAAAAAAATGTGTGCATTGTGGAGCAGTTCTGATACCGGAAGAAAAAAGATACTGTCAGGAATGTGGTGCAGAATTGGATGCTGAGGCAGATGTATGTCCAAAATGCGGTTGTCCTGTCGAAAATGTGAAAGACAGTGAAGCTACACCACAGCAGGTAGAAGTAACTGGAGTAAAAATAGCAAAGAAATCAAAGAAAATAATAGCAATTGCGGCAGTAGTGATATTAATTGTCGCTTTGATTGCAGTTGCTGTTGTGCAGGGACAAAAGAAAAAAGAGGCAGAGGAAGCAGCAAAGAGAATCGAAGAATATTCGGCTAATCTGGAACTTGTAACGTATTCCATGTTATCCGGAGCTGGCGATGCGGAAACCTGTGGAAATCTGATAAAAAAAGTCTGGTACAACGCAATTTATGAGGAACGGGATGATTCGACTGATAAATATACCAGACCAAGCGGTTATTTTGTATCGGATTTTAATGATGCATTACAGAATTTATATTCCGATTCTTCTTTCAGTCTGCAGATAAGCAGCATTGAGGATAATCAGGATACAGTAAATTCACTGATGAAGAAGTTGAAAAATCCACCGGATGAATATGAGGATGCGTATGAAGCGGTTACGGAGTTGTACGATGCGTATCTCACGTTGACAAATCTGGCAACAGATCCTTCCGGCAGTCTGCAGACATTTTCCTCTAATTTCAATGATGCAGATTCAGAGGCGCTGAAGTGTTTTAATGCAGTAAAAATGTATCTGGAGGAGTAATCTTACCAGGATATTGGAAAGCATGGCATGAGAAGGAGTTTGAATATCATTTTCAAACTCCTTCGCTGTGAAAATCTTGAAAAACGATGAAAAATCACTCGAACACCATTTTTTTGATACCCAAAGAAAGAATTCTATGCTACAATAATATACGTAGCATGAGAAGATAAAAAGTACGTGAATAATGAGGTATCAGGTATGGCAGTATCTTATAAAAAGCTTTTCAAAATGCTGATAGATAGGGATATGAAAAAGAAAGATTTCAGGGAGTTGACGGGAATTAGCAGCAATACCGTTACGAAACTTGCGAATAATGAAAATGTCACTATGGAAGTAATCGAAAAGATTTGTGTTCATATGGGTTGCACAGTCGATGAAATCGTAGATATTATTCCTGATAATCAAGTAGATGAGAATAGAGAAAAGACAGTGGAATAGAGAGGTTTTTCATATGGAATGTAAGAAATATAGCGCAGGTCTTATGTCTCAGTCATTCTGGTTCCTGGAATTTAAGAAGGCAGTGAAATTGAGACAGGAAGGAATGGCATATGACGATATAAAGAAAAAATGTGTTGAGGAGAACCTCTTTGGAGCAGCAAAGGAGTACCGTGCACTGCGTATGGCAGGATATATCATTACCCGTGTGAAAGCAATGGATGATACTCTTGTGGATTTGTTCTGTACTTCTGATCTGGCGACACAGAAACTGATCAACCTGGTTACAATATTAAGAACAGACAGGTTGTTTTTTGAGTTTGTATATGAAACCTATCGGGAAAAAGTGATCCTTGGTGTAGAGGTTATGGAAGAATCAGATGTGAATGTGTTCTTTACCAGAAAAGAAGCACAGAGTGAGCTGATTGCTGGATGGAAGGACAGTACAAAACGCCATCTTCGTTCCTGTTATTTAAACTTTATGACAGATGCCAATTTGCTGACCGTGATTGATAAAAAGAAAATGATCACACCGCCTATCCTGGACATTGCGCTGGAAAGGTATTTGCAGTCAGTTGGTGAAGAAGTGCAGGTAAGGCTCTGGCGGGGGTAAACTAACATGAATACATTGGAA
>SFGF01000033.1 GCA_004556655.1 Lachnospiraceae bacterium
AGTTTGAAAAGATTGATGAAGATCTTAAACGAGTCAATGAAGACTATTTGAACTGGTGCAAAAATATGGAAATGAAATATCAGATACATTTTACTGGAAATGTCTTATTTAATATTGATTATGTTGAAAAAACCATATCTTTTTGAAAGACTAATCTAGATAAAAACATGAAAATGTTTTTATAAATAAAAAATACGAAAGGAGTATAATTATGGATTTTATGTACTTAGTGAATCAGGATGATTCAGGAGAAATCACACCTAGAGCTTGTGGAAAAAATAGTCCATGTACAGGTTGCAAGGGGTGTAAAGGATGCCGTGGAGGCTGCAAAGGTTGTACTGGTAATTTATTTATCGGTTAATATCAATGCATGAGAGAGGAGAGGTAACTCTCCTCTTTTTCGCTATAAAGGTGATAAGGAGTATAAGATGTTAAAGTTTTTAAAAGAAAATGTATCTATAGAAAATGAAAAAATAAAGATTGTGGTATTCTTGATACTCAGCATTTTTAGTATGGGAATTGATGTACTTATTACATATTTAAATGGAAATTTTATTGACCTGATTGTTATAAAAGAGGATATTAGTCAGCTCTTAGAATATAGTGGAATACTAATTTGTGGATATGTAATGAGTATTATATTAAGCTATGGATACCAGGTTTTATCCTCGATATTACGTGAAGAGCTTAGTTTCAATCTTTCTTCTAAACTGATAAAACATCTGCATCATGTGCCGCTTTTAGAAGTAAAGAAATATGAAGCGTCTTATCTTACACAGAGAGTCTATTCGGATAGCTCTGATATAATAAATTTTGTCCTAGACAACGTTGTTATGATTTTGGTAAATGTGGCTATTGGAATAATTTTACTCATTTATGTAGCAACAACCAATATTAAAATATTTATTGCTTTCATATGCTTCTTTCCTATATATGTTTTAATATATCTATATTCGGGAAATAAATTAGCATCTAAAACAAAAAAGGTTAGAGAATCACAGAATGTTTTTTATCAGAGAATGTATGAACAAATAAATCTGGTGGAGAATATTAAAACAGAAGCGAATTTTTCCGAGTATAGTGATTATTTAAAAGAAACATATGATGGATATATAAAACATTTTTCAAAATATATAAAAATGAATACAGGTGTAAAGTCCATGGAAAACCTATTATCATATGCCTTTTATGCAATACTTTTGATATTAGGAGTTCAAGAGATTGTTAGTGGCAACTTGACTATAGGAGGATTTACCATTATTAATGCATATTTCAACAAAATGATTTCAATAATTACTTATTATTTAGAAGTGGGAAAAGGATTAAAACAAATCGATGTATCACTTGAAAGAATGCGAGAATTATTCGCTATAGAAGTTGAACATAACGGTGATATGATATTGGATCAAATTAGCGAGATTAAGGTTAAAGATTTATCGTATAGTTATCCGGACGGCAGCGAAAAGATTTTTAAGAATGCAAATTATACTTTTGAAAAAGGTAACATATATATTATTCGGGGGACTAATGGAAAAGGAAAATCAACACTTTCGAAAATAATAATAGGAATTATAAATGTACCTCAAAATGTTTATTTTAATGGATATTCTGCGGACCAATTGAATATGTATAACTTAAGGAAAAACTTAATTGCAGTACTACGGCAAAAGATACAATTTCCGTATGATACAATTGGAAAATTGATTAGCAATGAAAATGCTGAGAAAGCCGAAAATGAGGAATTTGATAAAAAATTCAACTCTCTTTTTTTTAGCGAACAATTTAATTTACGTAGGCATTGGGACTCTTATCCGGATGGATTATCGGGTGGAGAACTCCAAAAAGCTTATTTGTATAAAATATTACAAAAGGATGGAGATGTATTGCTTCTAGATGAGCCTACTTCGGCTCTGGATGAGCAAAGTAAACAAGTTTTCTTTGAATTGTTACAGAAAATGAAGGATAATAAAATAATCATAGTAATAACACATGATCCGGAATTTGAGCAAATTGCAGATCAGGTATTACATTTATAACCCCTTCAATTCAAAGAGATTGAAGGGGAAAAGATATTAGAAAACGTGTATAAATATGAGGAACACTTTTAAAAGTAATTGTACCATTCATTTTTTGTACAAGCTCTTTTACAATAGCTAGACCTAAACCATTACCTTTGCTATTCCTTGAAAGGTCGCATTGATATAAGCGTTCAAAAACTAGATTTTGGTCTTCAGGCTTAATTCCGATACCGTTATCTTCAATTAAAAGATGAATATGAGAATCGGATTGTGTTACTGAAAACTTCATTTTGGTTGCATGGCTGTGGTTCAAAATGTTTTTGAAAAGATTGTCAAGAATACGTTGATACGCTGCGGCATCAATGCTGCAGCGGTATTCTTTTTCGGGGATATGGAACGAATACTCAATATTATTTTTATCAAAAAATGAAATCCATTTACTAATAAGCATTCGAGACTGTTCATTTATATCATAAGAAGAGAATACAAATTTTTCTTCATTTGCATCCAACTTTGTCCACTGGAACAACATTTCTACAAAATCTGTTAGTTCTAAAGCTTTTCTATTGATTACTTCTAATGAAATGGAAAGGTTATCAGATGGAGATTCATTTATTGATTCTGTTAATAATTCAAGGTGACCAAGCATGGAGGCAAGCGGAGTACGTACATCATGTGATAAATTAATCATTAGGTCTTTATATTTTTTTTCAGATGTTTTAAGAGAAAGTATATCATTTTGATAGTTGGTACATAACTTATTAATTTGAAAACAAATATTTTTTGTATAAGAATATGGTGGGGCTAAAAGGCGATGCCTGATATTCTCATTAACTATGATTTTTAATTCATCTTCTATTTGGGCAATTTCAGATTTTAGCTGGCGATTAACTAAGTAGTAGTGAATGGAAATAGCTATAAAAGATATAAGTAAAATATATATAATAATTTGAACCATATTATGCCTCCTTGTTAAAGCGATATCCGATTCCATGAATGGTTTCTATATAACTGACATTTGGATTGCATTCTTTTAGCTTTTTTCGAATTTTACAGATTATTGCCATTAAACTGCTATCATCATAAATGTATTCATCTTGCCAGACTGTTTCATATATTTGCTTTTTTGTATATACCGTATTGGGACTCGAAGCTAAATAGTATAGGATATCGAATTCTCGTCCAGTTAAAGTTATATCCGTTCCATTACAGATAACACTTCTAGTAGAGTAATCTATTGTAATACTGGAAAACTGTAATATAGCATTTGTGTCATCATTAGAAACAGAAGATAGTCTATATCGTCTGGTAAGAGCGGTAATTCTAGCCTCAAGTTCTTTTAAGTTAAATGGTTTTGTAAGATAGTCATCTGCACCTAAACGAAGACCGATAACTTTATCTTCTAAGCTATCCTTTGCCGTTACCATGATCACTGGGAAATTCCAATTGTTACGAATGTGAGATAATAGTTCTAGGCCACTTCCATCAGGAAGCATGATATCTAAAATCACTAAATGAATGGCTGCATAAGTGTCATTAAGGATGGTAAATGCTTCTTGCTTATTGTAGGCTATTAAAGGAGTAAAACCTTCGTTAATAACGCAACGTTGCATTAAATTACATAAATCGGTATCATCATCAATAATTAGTATACTACTCATTATATCCCCTTTTCTTAAAAATAATATATAAATATTACCATATGAAACATAAGAGGACAAGTATTTAATATAAAGTTGAATAGTTGAATAAAATTTTAAAGAGATTTATGAAATACCCGGCAAAAATTTGAAGGAAGTGTTGGCGGAGACGAAATATATTGAAACGTTCTCTAATCCAAAGATATACATGGGAAAAATATAAGGATATAGCACATCTTTCACCATTTAAATACATTGATTATTGGGATGAAGAAATATTAGAGTTTTTAACATCAGAGCTGGGTTTTGCCATTCCAAAGCGTAGTTGGCTATAATTATCGACAAATTGTTCTTTTAATTTTGTGCCGCAAGTTTTGGCGCAGAAAGAATTCGGTTATAACGAGAAAAAGCCTTGCGTATTTACGATCCAAATCGTGTAACATGTTATTAGCAGTATTATTTGGAAATAAGTATATAATAGGCGTATATTGTTATTTACTTTATTTTGAATCTGTTTTACTGTGAAAACGGTGGGAATAGATATTATAAGTATTATTGATATGTTGGAATGCTGACATTTACTTATCGCGTTACAAATATTACTTATCCAAAATATAGATGGCAATTCATTCAGCATAGTGGTAGAATGAAGAAAAATACATTAAATATGGAGGACTATTATGGCTAGAAAGAAAAGAGAAGTTCTTACACTGGAAGAGCAGCTGGAAGTTGTAGAAAAGGAAATTGAGGAGTGCTCAGCAAGGGTAAAAGAACTGAACCAGCAGAAAAAAAGTATCAAAAATCAGATTGCGGAAGAAAACAAGAAAAAACTTTATGATGCAGTAGTAAAGTCCGGACTGTCAGTAAGTAAATGTATTGAAATCATTAGCAGTTATGAACAGCAGGATACTAAAGCGGAAGAGTAAGGATACTTGGATACCATATATAGATTTGAAAGTGTTGACATACTCTATATCTTGTGTTAAATTATAAGTGGATTATAGTTTATGCAATATGTGAAACATGCACAGAGATTTTGTTCCGGCAGCAGGTTGGAAGAATATATTTTAGGGATTCCCTATTATTAACAGAAAGACATCAAAGATCGTAGAATGGATTTTTGGTGTCTTTTTTTTGTGCGCGAATTAATTGTTGCAAATATAAAAAAGGAGGGCTGTAATAATCCGAATTAAAAAATCTTAAAAACAACAGTACATAGTGTTTGGCGGATAACAGAGAAACAGAGATTATTATTTCTGCATAGAGAAGGGGTTAAGAGTCCTTCTTTTTTTGTAAGCTGATATCCGCTTCAGGATATTGGCATTTGTATATCCAAAAAACAGAAAGGAGAAAGTATGGTGGATTTATTTGCCGATATCCCGGAAACAACGATTGAAAGTACGCTGCAGATGATTAAGAAAAACCTTAATAAAGTGGAGCTGTATGGCGGTCATACCTTGCGCCGGCATACGGATGTTCAGGTGTTGGCTCTAAAAAAAAGGCTGACACAGGAAGATATCCGGTATGCTACTTCATTTTGGGATATGGAAGTGGCGCTGGCCGTGGCACAGGGAATTATGAGAAGGTTTTATGACGATGAGATTGCGTACTGGCTGAAAGGGAAGTACTGCGACATTCTTCCGATGATTGCACGCTTCCCTAAAACAGTTGGGTACGGCTTTAAAAAGGGGGAAGAAGTTCTGGAGGAGGATCTGCGGAAAGCCTGCCTGGTTTTGGTAAAAGACCCGGGTGCAGACTGGGGATTCCGGATCCTGACCAGTTACCCTATGTTCTAGGGAGGAAAGTATTGAGTAAAGCAATGAAATTACAGGTTTTGATGGCCGGCAGTTATGACATTTCGGAAGGAAAGAAAATTGATTTTCAGTTCGATGAGCAGAAAGAAATTTATATTGCGTCCTGTGAAAAGGCTGCATTTGGAATTTTGAAAACCTTGATCTGCGGAACAAAAGAGCAGCTTACGCAGATGGGAAACAGTTTCAGCGGAACTGCAGTCAAAGTAATGCCGGAAGCACATTACATGGTAGTAAAAGTTCCTGCAAAAAGGAGGAGAAAAATGGGATGGACAAAGAAAAAGTAAGAAGAGCGGAAGCGGTGTTGCGGAAAGAATTCGGACCAGAATGGAAGGAGATTGTACAGGCGATAGGATTATCTGAACTGACGCAATGCGTTGGGAAGGACCTGACCTCGTTTATAGCGTTTCCGTCAAGACAAGAGGGAGGAAAGAACACTTGGAGAGGCAACTGTTCCCCGGAAGTGGTGCGGAAAATCGTTAGTTATGTACAGCAATGCCTGACCTTTCGGAAGAAAGAAGAATTTCTGCTTTTAGATCCTATGTGTGGTTCGGGAACCAGTGGAGATGTTGCCCGGCAGATGGGAATACAGGCTGTGCAGTATGACTTAAATCCCCAGCTTGAACACGGAGTTGGCGGATGGAATGCATTAAGGGATGAAGTAGAGGACAATGCAGATTTGGTGTTTCTGCATCCTCCGTATCATTCTATTATCCGGTATTCGGGAAATATGTGGGGAAAACCGCATCCGGATGATCTGAGCCGGTGTGAAACATATCAGGAATTTATTGAAAAACTGAATCTTGTAATAAGGAAACTGTTTTTCAGCTTGCGACGGCAGGGATTCTTGGCTGTACTTGTCGGGGATATCCGGCAGAAGGGAGAATTTCACTCCATTGCAGACGATATGATGACGATTGGAAAAATGAAATCATGGATTGTGAAAGGGCAGTTCAATTGTGCGTCCAGTGGAAGAACATACAGCAGCCAGAGGCCGTTTATTCCGATTGTTACGGAGCATCTGCTGTTGTTTCAGAAGGAAGACTGCCTGATCATTCCCTTTTCTTATCGGAGAAATGGTACTTTTCATCTTCTGCAGGATGATTCGTCCTCACTTACGTGGTTTGACCTGATTCGTGCAGTAATGGAAAGCCAGGGAGGAACGGCAACCTTAAATGAACTCTACGAGGCACTGGAGGGGCATCCAAAGGCAAAGAAGAATCAGTATTACCGGGACCGGATCCGTGCGTGCATCTATGAGCATAAAACTGCGTTCCAGACGAACAGGCGTGGATGCTACCGGCTGAAGTATCAGGTGTAAAGGGGGATGATTATGTGAGCAAAGACGAATACGAGGGATACTACTGTCTGCTGATTGCAATTCTGTGTGATCTGGATGCAGCGGAAGCACAGAAGATGTATAAGTACGGTCCCAACCATCCGCTTTGCCAGAAAATCTTAAAAAAGAAAGTCAAATTACCGGAGGTGGCGAAGCAGGAAAAAGAGCAGACGGGATATCTGATGAAGGAATTCTTGCAGGAAGGATATACATTTGACGCAATCGCTGACGCGTTCGGATGCTATCCGTCTACGATCCGAAGACGGATCAAAAAAATAGAAGAAAAAAACAGAAAGGAAAAGTGAGGAAATCATATGAGAAAAGAAGCACGTTATCACTTAGGGGTTAAGATTATTAAAAGCCGTAAAACTGGAGAGATGGGACAAGGAGAATGACAACTGGAAGTGGATTGTAAATGAGTCTGCTCAGTAGTTGTTTTATTTATTCAATCTGGAGCGGATTATGGAAAATGTGGTAAATAAAAAACAGATTAAGAAGGAGATTATTATGAGCAGAGCAGAGAGAGTACAGAGAGCACAGAGAGCACAGGACATTCTTTTGGAAGATAGAAGTATTGAATACGTCATTCGCGTTGATGTGACTCCTGATTATGTGGAAGTCGTTGGATATAACGGAGGCGATTATTTGCGTTTTCGCGTACGTGATGATGGATCTGTATATGAAAAATAATTATAACATAGCCGGCGGGAAAAATTCCTGCCAGCAGCAAAAGGAGGAATACGAATATGAAAATACGAGCTTTAACACGGGAAGAATGGAAATATGTCTATACTGAAAGCCAGCAGATAGCCGGACAGACGGGAAATATCGGACATCTCCGGGGCTATTTTGACGGTGAAGGGGATATTTTTGACAGCAGATGGTTTGGTCAGAGAACGGACTTAAAAACGGAGGAATTCAAACGAGAGTTTGATGAAGTGATAAATACGCTCCGTTCTGAGGAATATGGACTTTTGAAAAACCGTTTTTCTATGAGAAAATATGTTGGCCGTTACCCGGACAGCGCTCATGAGGGAAATTACTGTACGGAATATGGTTTCCGGGTAAGCACAGACAAGTATGCTTATCTGCTGCGTTGTAATACGAATAAGGGAGACTACTGTCTCTATTGCTACTGCTATATAGCAGAATGGCTTGACCGGCATATAAAGAATGCGGCAAAGGGAATCCGTTTTATCACGCCCCATTATGAGGAACTGTTCTGCATCCCGGATGGCGAAAAAATCGTGATCGAGGATGCAAATGGCAAAAAAGAGGAAGCGAGATGCCGTTATATTGATGATTACCATGTAGAAATTAATGAGAGGCTTTTCCATATCTGTCAGTTTGCGGAGCTGATGCAGCAGATTGGCTCAACCTGTACTCCACTGGAGCAGAATGAGAATGAAACAAAGAAAAACAGACTTAACCAATAAGGAGGAAATGGGATGCATCTGCATAAGTTTGCGGATATGGCGCATTTTGATGAGGTGGTGATTGGAGGAACTCTTCCCAAAACAGAATTTTACCGCGATTATTTTAAAAAACTGCATCCTGCACAGTTCTTAAATTCAGAGATCCGGATTCCGGTTTATGAGGTGACCTATTCTTACCTGACTGTACGGAGAAATTACCGGGTAGGCAGGAAGTATATGTTTTTAAGAGTGGAACACGAGGATATTATGATGGAAGTGGAGATGGCTCTTATGGACTGGGTAAATGACCTGAACCGGGAGAAACCATATCGGAAGATTTTCAATGTACAAATTCTGGAAATAAAACCGATTGTCTATGCGCGATTTTTTATCGGTTTATAACTGGATTCCATTCTTTCATACCCCGGGGATGTCTTGGGGTTGCTGTTTAGAAGGGGCGCTATTGCGGGCATAACCTTCAAAAAAGGATTCGGTCAGGCAGCGTAAAAAGACACACCGTAAGAATGGCTTTTCCGTTCAAAGCAAAATTATTTGCAAAGGACGGAGAAGGAATGGAGCAGTTAAGTTTATTTAGTCTGGAACCGAAAATAGAAAGAGCTGTGGAGAACTTGAAACTGTTTGAGCAGGCTGCGCTTCAGATGAATCCGGAAGGATATTATCTTGCATTTAGCGGCGGCAAAGACAGTCAGGTAATTTATCATCTGGCACAGATGGCGGGCGTGAAATTTAAGGCTTACTATCATATTACAACGGTTGATCCGCCGGAACTGGTGCGGTTTATCAGAAAGGAATATCCAGAGGTAATCCAAACAAGGCCGGAGATGTCGATGTGGGAACTGATTTTGAAAAAGAAGTATCCACCAACCAGACGGGTCCGGTATTGTTGTTCGGAGCTGAAGGAACATGGCGGACAAGACCGGTTTGTTATTACCGGAGTACGCTGGGCGGAAAGTAAAAAGAGGAAAGGCAGAGGTTTGGCAGAAATCACGGGGAAAGGAGTTCCAGCTGTGGTTCTGTTAAATAACGATAATGATGAAAAGCGCCGGCTGATAGAAAACTGTACCCTGAAAGGAAAGCGCGTGCTGAATCCGATTATTGACTGGACGGATAATGAGGTCTGGCAGTTTATCCATACCTACATTCATACGTATTGTGAATTGTACGATTGTGGGTTTTCACGGATAGGCTGCATCGGATGCCCGCTCATATCTGTAAAGCGAAGGATATGGGAATTGGAGAGGTATCCCAAGTATAAGCAGGCATATCTCAATTCGTTCAAGCGGTTATTGGAGCAGCGCGCCGAGAGCCAGGAGGAGGGGAAAAGAAAAGTAAATGATCAATGGAAAACGGCAGAGGATGTCTATAAGTGGTGGCTGTATGGTGGAGAGAAAAAAGAAGAACAAGTTCACGGGCAGATAGGCATGGATCTGCAGACGGAGAGGAGGAGTGAAATGCCCCAGAGGGAACAAACGGAAATCCGGGGAAAATCCTTTGATGCGTGGATGCAGACATTTCGGAAACTGTCTTATGAGTGGGAAAAGGTCTGGAAATATGGCGCCGCAGACAGCATGTGGGCGGATGGAATTACTTTAAACCGTATCCGGCAGGAAATGATTCAGACGAAACAAATACTGGAGCATTTTGGAGTCAATGACGGTTTGAGTTTACCAGACGAGGTTCCCCGCAGTTATATGGCAAATGAGGGAGAAATAAGAGAACAGGCAGAACGGGCAAAGCAGGGCTATCTTCAGGATGAAGAATATCAGTTTCTGTGCCAGATGGAGCCTGATCTTACAAATCAACAGAAGGATAAGACGCAGATTATGATAACACTTGGAAAAGTGCGGAATCTGATCCGGGCAGTTGAAGAGGATAATCTGGTCGTTATGCGGGAATATGGAACCGAAGGACAGTTTTCGAAGCAGATATCTGAAACTGCGAAAGAAATAAGAAGGATTCCATTAACGAAAAGGAATGTAAAATCGGTAAGATCAGAATCTGCGGATAATGGCAGTAAGGAAGACTGGCAGCTCAAAGGACAGATGACGATTTATGATTTTGCATCTTAGATGAAGAAAAGGAGGAAACGAATGGTAGATCAGAAATTAATTTCAGGAATATTCAACGATTTTCTGGCGTTGTATCTGGGAAAAAAGCAGATAGGGATTCGTCCATTGTGTGAGAAATATGAAAATCATCCTATGCTGATGGGATTACTTTCTAATATGGACGAAGCTGCAAAGATACCGGTACCAAAGGTAATGAAGGAAGCCTATGACTTATATAAAGAGTACCGTGGCAGGGAACTGGAAGATGAAGAATGTGAGCAGTTCGTAGACAGAACCTATGAGATCTATGAAAAGTGGGATAAAAATAAGTGGTGTGGCCGCATAATAGCAGAGCTGGCTTGCCTGATTGATTCGGATGCTACAGAAAGAAGAAAGCTTGCGAGAGAAGTAGAAAAAGAAATGGAAGAGGCAATGCGTCAGAGTGAAGAAAAAGATGCTGCGTAAGAAACAAAGGAATGGGGGAGCTTGCTGCTCTCCCTTCTGCTTAAACTGGAGGTGCAGATATGTTCGAAAAAGTGGTAAAAAATACAGAAGAATTAAATGCGGTGGCGCTTCATTTGAGAACAGAAGGGGAAATGGATGAACTGAGGAAACTGGCAAAAAAATGGCTGATTCCACATCAGGATACGGAGGATTTTATTACCGGAAAACGGTACCGGCTGGCAGAAATTAAGATTGAGGACCGGGAATATTCCAGACCGCAGGAAAAACTGAGAGTGGAGATGCTGGCTCTGAAAGACAAGTATTTTGCAGATATTATCGCAATGCATGTGATGCGAAAATGTGATGAGGAAGATTTTGGAAAGAATATCCTTTTAAAGCACAAGTCATTGCAGAAATGCATGGATTTTATCATGGGAAAAGCATTTGAGATGGCAGAAGAACAGGCGAAACAGAAAGGGCTGGAGCGTGTACCTCAGAATACAGGTATGGCGGTTACTGAAACTCAGGTTTTCCAATGGGCGGAAGAATATTATATCCGGGATGATGCGGAAGAAGAGGCGAAGAAAACAGCAGAAGCAAATCAGAAGATCAAGGAAGGCTGGGAGAGAGCGGAAGGAATCAAGCGAACCGCTACTAAAAAATCCAGCGGTAAAAAGACATCTTCTGGAAAAACGAAGAAAACTGCAAAAGGTGGAGAAACGGAAGTGAAAGAAAAAACAGAGACAAAGAAAAAGACTCCATCAGACGGGCAGATGACCATGTTTGATCTGCTTCAGAGTGCATCCTAAGATATCCATTTGCATAGAAAAAGGTTTCATTTTAACTTTTAAGCTGAAGAAAAAGGAGAAGAAAGCATGATCGCATTTAAAGGATTTAATCCAGACCTTACCTGCCGGGGATTCCAATTCCATGAAAATGAAATTAACCGGACTGAACAGGCAAACTGTGCACAAAATGGTTTTCATTGTGCAGAGAATCCGCTGGACTGCTTAAACTATTATAGTAATTGGAAACATTCGGTATATTATGAGGTTGAGGTGTCCGGGGATATGGATGAAGATGCATGGGACAGCAAGATTTCATGTACGGAAATGAGACTGATAAAAAAATTAAGTATGCAGGAACTTCTTCTGAAGGGAATTGTATATATGGTCAAATATCCGAAGAGGAAATGGAACGGCTATGTAAAAAAGGAAGAGGGAAAAGCGGAAAATGGATTTGTGGTTGTCCGTGGGAAGTCACCGAGGGCCTGTGGCGTTACCGGTTCTCATTTGGCGATATTAAAAGAAGAGAAAGAAAGCCAGAATATCTCGGAAGTGGCATTATTCACGATTGATGGAGAAAAGTACATGCCGGATACATGGTACGATGTATACTGCGAGGAGAAAGGAAGGTGTGCATGATATGAAAAAGAAGCGGCTGTTAGAATTAGAGATACCTAAACCTACAGAGGAGATGTTAGCAATTGCAGAAAAAGATATTCCGAAAAAAAGTCAAATTTATTGGAGAAATCGGGATGTGTATCAGTATGGAACTTATTTTCGATTACAGATAGAAGATAATATTTTGAAAGTAAGTATTTTTTTCGCAGATCAGATACGTGCCGGCAGGAAACTGCCGGCATATATGCTGTTTATAGATAAAGAGGCGGATGAATTTATCACTTTTGATATGGAATCAAATCGCTGGAGAGAGTCTATGCTGTGTAATTTAGATTGGCCGGCTTATTATTATGAATCGGGTAAGTATATCTCCGGGAAAGATTCGGAGATTATGAAAAATTACCTGGGAGAAGGAACTGGCGAGTATTATGATTTGCAGAAATATCAGTATGCAGTTAGAAAACGGCAGCTTATTCGGAGAGATAAGAAAGAAACCGATGCATGGGATAAAATGATGGAGCAGGTACCGGAACTTCCAAAAGACTGGGAGCATTGGGTGGCAAAAACAGGGATATCGCAGCATTTTATGTTCTATGAGTATAAGCGGGGCGGTGCAAAGGAAGGATACTGCAGCCACTGCCGGAAAATGGTTCCGATTAAGAATCCACGATATGGTAAAGCTGGGTACTGCAGCAGGTGCAGGCATCCGGTAATCTATAAATCAATAGGAAAATTTGGACGTCTGCGGACAGAACGTGAGGTTATTTATCTGATACAGAGGTGCGAATTTGGGATTGTTGTACGGCAGTTTGAGGCAAGAAGCTTTTACCGGAAGAGCGGATATAAAATTCCTAAAATCAGTTGTGATGAAGTGAGAAGGACATTTTTTGATTCTAAGTGGAGAGGAAAAGCTTTCTATTATGGATGTTATAAGCAAAGAGAATACCGATGGATAAAAGGAGGTATATATGCTGAAGCTTGGAATTACAAATGGTACAAAGGAGAGGTATACCGCAGGACACTTCCAGATTTAGAAAAAAAGGAACTTAAGCACAGCGGGCTGGTAAAAATGATACGCTGGAAGAGATTCATAGATCCAGAGACGTTTCTTGCTTCGTTAAGAAAAAAACCAATTCTGGAGCAGATTGTGAAAGCGGAACTGTTTACACTTGCTGATGAACTATTAGAAGGAAAGGGGATTTTAGAAGACTATTCTTCTGGTAAACTTTCAAAAATATTGAAAATTGACAGGAATCGTTTGCAACGCTTGCGAAGAGTGGAGGGCGGTGTTCAATATTTAAAATGGCTACAATATGAGAAAAAATATGAAAAAAATATAGCCAACGAAGAAATCAACTGGTTTGTGAAGAATAATTTTACGGCAGAGCAGTTTGAATTCATTTTAGACCGGATGAGTCCGCTTCAAATTAAAAACTATCTGCTGAAGCAGCAGAAACTCAGTGGAGAAAGCTTGAGTAGTATTTTGAGAACATGGAAGGATTATCTATCTATGGCTACAAGAGCAAATGTGGATGTAAATGATGCAATTATTTACCGCGCTTCACGCTTAAACCAGCGGCATCAGGAGATGGTGCAGACTATTGAAGATATGAATGCGGCTATGAAAGCGAAGGAAATCCTTGCTGCATATGAGGGCATTGATAAGGTTCTCTTGGAAGAAAAGGGAAAATATGATTATCAGGAAGGAGAATATGCGATTATTGCACCAGAGAAAGTAGAAGATATCCTGCATGAAGGAAATGCATTGCATCATTGTGTCGATAAGGGAGAGCATTATTTTGAAAGGATTGCAAAAAGAGAATCCTTTATTCTGTTTTTGCGGAAAACAGAAGATATAGAAACCCCATACTACACGCTGGAGGTTGAGCCGGGAGGAACAATTCGGCAGAAGAGGACGAAATATAACCGCCAGCTTGATGATATCGAGCAGGCAGAAACATTTTTGCGGAGGTGGCAGAAAGTAATCCGAAAGCGAATGACCGAAGACGATTGGAGCCTTGCGGATCGGAGTAAGAAAATCCGGGTAAAGGAGTTGAAGGAGATGCGGGAAAACAAAGTAATTGTACATGGAGGTCTGTTTGGCGGGAAATTACTGGCGGATCTGCTGGAGGAAGATATGATGGAGCGGAATGAGGTAATGGATAACGTTGCGTAATGTAGAAAGAAATGAATATAGGTTATACGAGTTATTGAAAATTCAAAATGCTGAAATGCAGTATTATTACATTTTTTGGTTTGAGTGTAATGGAAATTTGGTATAACAGAGAAGTGTTTGATGGAAACTGATAAGAAATAGTGATGTGGTAAAAAGCGTTCTGGTAAAGCCTAAAACAGAAGGTGATAGTGGCGCTCTGTCGTAAACCACGTATCCATCAGGACATAATCTGCCCGGATACCCGCAGCTAACGCCCTCTGCACCAGAAGGATGGCAGCATCCGGCTTTGACAGCAGACTTTCCTTACGGGATTTATAACCGTTGGTACGATGGTCGATCTAATCGGAGATTTCCTGGTATCGGTTGCTCTTCTTCGCAGAAGAAAGCATGTTAAACCTTATCGGTATAAAACTATAGCCATCAGACCAGCCGAGTGTGAGCATAGTAAATCCTTTTTGATATTTATGCTCTACATGGTCATATACCCGGGCAAGAAGCTCAACGGCTTTACTCCGATTCCGTTTGATGACCGTATCATCCAGGACAAGCACCTTGACTCGTTCCGGTCTGGTAAGTCTGCTGAATGCGCTGGTTACCTTTACGGCAAGGAGCAGAAGGGACTTTCTCCAGTTGAAAGAAGGTTCGTTCAAAAAACGATAATAAGTGTTCTTGTAAACCGTCTGTTCCCTGCGTCTGGAATGGAGGAAACGGAAAAGATTTTTATCCTGAAATACTAACAGCAATAAAACCGGAATACTTCATATGCGGAAATGCCACAGGATTTTGTGATATTGGATTTACGCAGCAGTTTTCCAATCTGAAGTTCTTTGAAAGGATTAGAAAACTGATTTAATATTAAAAGCCTTAACAAATAATCAGGAGAAAATATACAAAATGAGTTGCCTATGGAGCAATACAAAATATTATCTGGATTTGGATATGTATCAGGAAATAGTCGAAAACATTGTTGCAAACGCAGTGAGATTTTCTAAAAGCAAAATTGGCATAGAGCTGTGCGGTGAAAATAATAAATTGTCTATCGTGGTGTATGATGATGGGCCAGGTTTTAAAGATGGAGAAATAATTAAAGCAAAAAAGCCCTATTATCATTGTGTAGACAAAGAGGGAACCCATTATGGTATGGGGCTCTATATAAGTGACACTTTATGCAAAAAACATGGAGGTAGTATGATTTTAGATAATCTCTCAGCTGGTGGTGCTTATGTGAAAATAGTTTTGGAAAATGCATAGTAAAGTATAATCATACTAATGCGAATTAGCAATTATCGCTTAGTATATAGAATGCATCCGCATATCTGAAAACTGTAATTTCAAATATGCGGATAATATTTATAGTGAAGCTTATAGAAGATGGCCTTTTAGACCCCCATTAATCTGAGAAGGAACCAGTAAAGCTGCATCC
Organism: Lachnospiraceae bacterium; assembly: GCA_004556655.1. Taxonomy (GTDB): domain Bacteria; phylum Bacillota; class Clostridia; order Lachnospirales; family Lachnospiraceae; genus Oliverpabstia. The sequence goes on from SFGF01000033.1 coordinate 15,739, forward strand.
TTGGATTGCAACACCGGGAAAGTAATCTATGATTTGGATCTCTTTTCCAGTATCAGAATCAAGCAATTCAAGCCGAAAGTTTTCATAACAGCCGATCAGCTTATCATTGCCCCATGGGATGGCAAAATCCCAGTAGGCGTGTCCATCGTAACTTCCTATATCTTTCATGAACCCATTTTTAATTTCAGTATAGGTACAAGTATGATAATTTGCTGTATAGTATAGTTTTAATGAGTTTTGCATAAAAACAGCTTCTTTTGTTTGCTCGTTCAAATATGTATAGCTAAAATTACTCGTTTCTTCCCGATATTTGTATTCCAGTGCTTTCGTATGACGGAAATAAATCGCTTGTAGTGGCTGGAGCTGGCGATCCGGAAGTGGCCGGCCTTTATCCGAATAGCATTTAAGTATCGGAAGAGTAAATGAATCTGTACTGGCTGCATTCAGAAAAAAGCCGTTTGTGATCCAGAAGTTTTGCATCTCTGTTTCTCCATGAGTACCCTCCATTCCAAGATCCCCGTGAAAAAATATAAAATATGGATATAATTCTTCAGTGAGTTCTGGAAGAATATAATACCATTCCCGAGAGTACGATATTTTTTCATGAACTCCCTTCCTTTTGAATTGCTCACATCTGGTAGGTGATACCGGTTCTCGATCTTCCATATGTTGTGTGACCACGATTTCAATAGACTTTCCGTTATAATTAGATCCAGCAAGTCTTTCATTTTCCCCGGCTTCTTTTATATGATAAAGAGTGTCTGTAGACAAGTTGTATTCACAACACTGGTATTGTGTCGATATAAGCAAAAAGTCACTGTTTTCTTGGAAACAAAGGTTTTCTACAGTTTCGTCCGGATTTGTCGTGGAAAAAATGGTACTTTGTTCGCTTGTGACCATATCCAATAAAATGACCTTCTCATGGTCTGATCGGACAAAAGTTAAAGCAAGCATCTGAGAGGCCTCATTATAGCAGCAGTTACCAATGTAATAGTCATGTTCATAAAAGCAGATGGAATTTGTAAGTCTGATTGGCTCTCCTGAGAATATGGAAATACCATTGTATTGATGTACAAGGAAGAACATTCCATGTCCAGGATCACAGATCAGAGCTGTACAGGAATAATACTGCATATTGTAGCGTGGAACCAGTGTATCTTCATCTGCGTTCCACTCATAGGTTGTTGTATCGTTACTGATCTGGAAACGATTGCGGGAAGGAACAACGGAGGTTTTGAAATACAGTTCACCGCCCTGCTCTGATTCCGATAGTAACTTGCGTACTCCGATGAGAGGATACTTCATAAGAATGCCATTTCCGTATCTGGCTGTCAAATCAACGAGATAACAGTTGTCAGGATACATGAAATAACACTCACAGGGATTTTCGGGATGAATATGTATATAGGACGGCGGCATATCATTATCTGCTGTTAATTCTTTGTATACTGGTCGGATCATGGCAGAAGTACAGTTATACTGTTCAATCTGCAATGTTTCATTATTAAAATAGAGAAAACTGTTTATAGCGGGTATGTATTTTGCTGTTGGTACAGTTTGAGGCATTCCCATAAAGGTATGAAGCAGAGTTTCTTCTTTAACTGCTGATGATAACATATAAAGTTGGCAGGGAATCGGTATGTCAGCTTCTTCTTCCTCCTCTTCTTGATAACTTTCTGTATACCAGTTATCCCAATCATAAGGATTATATTCGGCAGTAAAAGTATAAATTGGTGCATACAGATCGGCGGCATACAGGCGGGTATCTTTCATCAGAACAGAACAGGACTGATCAAATTCTTTATGGAGAGGCTGCAGTGTTATTCCGCTTATGTTCTTGTAATCATATACGATTAAAATGCCCTTTGAATCTCCTGTGAAGGAAAAAGAATTCAACGCCTTTTTTGCCTTTTCAACATAATAAGTCTCTTTGTGCTTGTCGGGACTTTCAATATTATAAATATTCAAGCCGATTTCCAGTCCATCTGCTGTTGATTTCTGCAACTTAGTCGCCAGCCATTTTCCATCTGGAGAAATCTGCATATAGCCAGTATCAGAGAGATCATGGATTCCGGTTGGATCATCTGCATAAATTGTATATTCCAATTTACCAGACAGTATATCCCAGCATTTTATACATCCAAAATCATCAAGAGTAAAACAGTTGTTTTTTAGATAGATTGTATCAATTACAGAATCCTGGTGTCCTTCTGGCTCGAAGTTATGGCTATAAATGTGCGAACCACTAAAATCTGTAGCCAATGTCGTGCTTTTTCCCCTGCGGCTGCAGTTGACATTGAAAAAGCAGCATGAGTTAAGATCAAGACAGCTTAGATCAACACCGGTTAATTCTTTGCGCCCGGCAAGGATTGATGAAAGTACATTGGAAAGCAGATAATGTATATCCTTATTTTCAGCGCACAATTTGCGGCAGAAGTCAAGGGAGTAGTCCAGGACATTCTGTTCATCTGTATTATGGTAGGGTAAGATCCAGTCGGAGGTCATTTTATCAAGAACAGGGGCGTTTCTATGTTCCATCAGTATTTCACTGATCAATACAGATTTATTATATCTCCAGTAACTTGTATTCAAATACATATTGCAGGACACTGATGAGTCAGTGCTTATTGCTGGTGTATAAAATTGGGGCACATTCATACAGTTTAAAAGATTTAGAAGCTGTATATCCCATATCGCCGAAAAATAGTCTCTAAAGTGATGGTGCTGAAATGAATAACGATTTCTTTCGCCAAAGGGACCGGAAGATTCAGTGTATTCATATACAATATCAAGATAGCTGCCGACACAGTTTATGATTGGCGACACATTAATATCTTTTCCAGTATAGAAACTCTGGATCGTTTGATATAGAACAGCCGGCTGATATTGAAAATCAGCATATGGTATAGAAGGCAATCCACGGCATAGAACATCCATACATAGAATTGATTGGCGGATCAATTGTTCAAAGGCTGCACTGCTGATATAAAAACAGTCTTTTTTTTCATAATGCCAGGCAATGTAGGGAAGAACAAAATCAAGGACAAAAGCGGTTTGCCATTTATCCAAAGGATTTGTCCGTGTATCTTCTGCACGGCTCCTGATATTATAAAAAGTAGACTTCCTGTGAAAAAAGTAATACAGAATTTCACCTCCAGTTTCAGGAAGCGGTTCATTTGTGTTGACATTTTCAGCACAGAACATACATAGATATAAAGGAATGCGCAAAATTTCTTTAAGTGGTTTGCAGGACATAATAATTCCGATTTGGGTTTCGGTCCTTCCACATCTGGTCAAATAGGATGTGATGTCTTGATCTTCAAGTCCGATAAGTCGGACATTTTCAAAATCGACAGCATAATATGCAGCCTGGGTCTCCCGGCTGGTGGTAATGATCTGCACATTCGGATAATCACTAAGAATGGATATTTCATTGCTGAGACATGAACGAATGGAATAGCCATCATTTGTCGCTACTTCATTGAAGCCGTCAAGAAGCAAAAGATAGCGAGGAAATCCGTCAGCAGGTACTTTTTGAAATTCCTTTTCTATTTGATCTAAAAGATCAGGAGAAACATTTTGCAGAGACTTATGATTTTCAACGATCTGTCCGATATATCTGGTGATAAAGTTTGTTTTCCGTAAAGTATCGTTATACCATTCCGAGATTCTATCCGGACAGCGGTTCAACTCAATGAAAAAGGGAATGGGACGTCCGCTCATATATTTAGATGGAATCAGTGTATCGCCATTTGGCTTAGAGTATTCCTCTGTCATAAGCTGATGGAGAAAAGTCGTTTTTCCTATTCCGCCATCTCCGATAACGGAGATATTTCTCGTAGAACTCCTACAGATATCTATAATTTTAGATATGCTTCCACTTTCTGTTTTCCCACGCATCTGAAAGTTTGGCTCGGCAATATATCCTTTAGGTAGAAGCTGTTGAATAATGTTTAAAGATGCGAAGCGTTTCCCTTCAGAACGGGAGGCAAAAAAATCAGCTTGCGAAGCAGCCCATAACATATATTCAAAAAGTAATCTGGCTGTATTGGCTACATAATACTTTATATTTATTCCATATTCATTTGAAGTATCAAGTTCCTTTTTATTACTTTTTGTTTTGGCCGCTTGTTGAGTATTGTAATTGCCGCAAATAATGCAAAGAGCGATAAATTGAGCAAGCTGATCCCCTTGATCTGGATTAAAGGAGGCAATGAGAAGTTTCTTATCTTGAGGACGAAGCTGTGTATCGTTATCGATCAGCTCACAAAGCGCACTATAAAGTGAATAGTGCTTACCCATTTGAGCGAGATACCTTCCTTTGATTCTTAGACACAGATTCACAAAACCCTCGTCCGTCAAGACTTCTTTATAAATTGTCTGGTTGAGTGCACGTGATAGAAATAGGTTTTTGACGGTCTGCTCAAGGTTTAGATCCTCAACATCAAAAAGACGTATATAAAGATCAACATGATTAAGTCCTATTTCTTTTCCGAAATCGGCAAGTATGTGTAGCACATCCTTTAAAAGCATAAATAGATCCTCCTGTTACCTTTTTGTATCTGTATTTGTTACCGACGGCAAAAACGGAGCGATGTATGATATAGCCATAACAGATGCAGATATATAGCTATCATATCACAATTTGTTCTAAAGCAATATAGCAAATCTCAGAAATAGGACGGGGAGTTTCGGCTCTTCATTCTGGGAGCTGTCATGTATCAACAAGGTGTTTTGGATAGAAAGGCAGGAAGAATATGCATATAAACGAATGGGCGAAGAAAATTAAGAAAAAATCTTTTTGGACAGCACTTATACCGGCGGCTCTGCTTGTAGCACAGGCAACAGCAGCATTGTTTGGGTATACAATAGATCTAGGAATACTGGGGAATAAGCTGCTGAACCTAGTCGATTCTATATTTACCGTTTTGCTGATTTTAGGATATGACTGGAGCGAAAAAAAGTAAGAAAAAGTAATTTCCACTTTTAAGTTTACTCAAAGGCTGGCAGGCACTTTAGTCTACCAGCCTTTTGAAATAAATCTCTGAATTTCCAGACCAAAGTAGCCCTAAAGGCATCTTGGTCTGGAAACTCGGGGATTTCAAAAATGATATAAGAATACTGAAATGAAGCAAAGGCTTTATTTTTTTGATCCAACACTACTCAATATAGTTATTGAAATATATCTTTTGAAAAACTAATATATTTTCACGTTTACAGTTAAAATAGTGATATTACATTAGAACGAGTTATAATATTTGAAAGACTATGTTGGAGATAAGATAAATAGATTGTGTGAAAAGCATCATATGACCCAATATGAATTAGCAAAAAGAGCAGGAATGACTCAATCGTCCGTTTCGAATTTGATGAGTCGGGGGACGGTGCCGACTTTGGGGACATTAGAGAAAATCTGTAAAGGCTTTGGAATAACCCTTGCGCAATTCTTTACGGAAGAGGGAGAATTCCCAGATTTATCAGAAGAACAGCAGGAAATGCTAAATGCATGGGAAACGCTGTCAACAAAAGAAAAAGTTACACTCATGAAAATCTTGGAGAGTATTAAAGAATTACGTTAAAAATAGCCTTTGCTCAAAGGCTATTTTTTATGCGGAGAGGGAAGCAGTATATGTATTTGTCGGAACTATTCTTACAAACTGTTTATGGAGAAAATACTTCAATGGCAGCACAAGAAGCGCTGGAAGCATGCAACAAGGAACTGTGCAGGCGCATGGACGGTGTTGTAGATGAAATTGATTGTTTGCACTATTTTTTTAATACAGATCAAAAGGATGAAATCATTAGCCCAAATGAAAAATATCAGGAATTGGTTGACTTTTGGGATGTGTACTGGGAATTTGATCATGAAGTTCCCGATGCGGTTAGAGAAAAAATGTGGCTGCTTCAAATGATATATGAAGCAGATGCCAACCGGATAACATGGGAAAAAGAAAATCGGAAGAAACGATTGACTTCCGGACAGGTTGACACCTTTGAGATGCTCTGTAGAAAATTTGAAGAAAAGTTTGGGAAAAAAGAACTGGCCATTTTTATTCGGGACAGAACCGGATTCAGAGTATGGGAAAAGTTTGAACTGCAGGGATTTGACGGGGAAGGGATTATTCCAGAGCGAGATTTCGCTGAAAATGAACTGCTGAAAATGTTTGAATCAGAGGGAATTGCAGTATTGATTGTGGGGCGGATTGGTTTAACCCCCAGACGTTTTTATGGGTATTATGTTTCAAGTTGTGAATATAGAGAAATGGACAAGAGGGAGATGGATGATTTAAAGGTAAAATTAACTGAGGATAATCCGATGGCAGAACACAGAGGGAAAATCAGAGGGTGTCCTACAGCATATATAGAAAGGACCGCAGGATAAGCCGGATCATGATTTGCAGAATCTGGCATCCGTTCAGTACGGAGGGAAGATTGGCAGATTTTATAGAGAAAGGTTCTATTGAGTACTACAAACTTATATCAGTGGGAGGTAAAACTATTGGGAATGATAGAATGGAACAAAAAAGAGAAAGAGAAATACGAGAAATTGTTGGCATTATTTGAAAATTCGCTTAAAAATTCGCGGGATTATAGGATAGGAATTTTGCAGGATATTGGATATATTGCTGTAAGTGGTACTTATTATCCGGATGCGGAGACCAGCCATGAGGCAGCAGTACATCTGAATGTGGAAAGAGCTATGCGCACGCCCAAGGAATTGGCAAGTGAACTTTTGGAGAATTGGAGATGGCAATGGTATTCCCAGCATCCACAAGTGGAATTTCGAGACGAATATGACAATGTACGAGAACTGGACTTGGATATGCCGGAAAGATATCGGGAGGAGTTTTTCACGGAACTTAGACAGTATCAAAAGAGGATTGGAGATATATTGGGAGAGAATGTTTCGGATTTATAACTCCATTAAATTACAAAAACATGGTTGCAATCATTTTTATGATAAATTTTGTGAATTTTCAGTAAATTTTGTGATCGTGTCCGAGGATTGACTTGAACAGAAGAATGTGTTAAAGTGTAAATGTAATAATTTATGCATGGAATTTCCAAAAGCAGTAACACATTTTTGTTTCGGAATATAGTCCGAAAGTAAAATTTAATTTCAGCATTTGGTCTGGATGTGAAGATATAGAAAGGCACTAAAAATCGAAAGGTTTTTGGTGTCTTTTTGCGCGTTTTGGGAATCGCTGCAGGAAAGGAGGAAACTTGTCAATGGAAAAAGGCGGGACGGGAAATTGCTGCTTCGTGTAAAGCAATGCCGGTAAAAGAAAAATGAATAGATGTAAGTATTTGGAAGACTTGGAGTACCAGGTCTTTTTTTACGTTTTGATGCAGAAAAGATTGGAAAGGAGCTATCTTATGAAACAAACAAAAATGTCGGATAAGGACTATCTTCTGTATTTAAGAGACAGGCAAGAGGAAATAAGGCAGGACATTTTGATGTGCTGCACAACGAAAAGAAGCAGTCTTTTTGTAGACGAATTTACAGTCTATAAAAAATTGAAAGAGAAGTACCATGAAGGCTGGGAGGAAGAACAAGGGGAAGATGTGATTTTAAAAGGGATTCTTCAGAATCAGATTGCATTTCTGGAGGCAAGAGGAGAACTTGTTTCCGGAACGGCAAAATACGGTGTCGGGTATCGGACGGTAGGACTGCCAGACGGTTCGGAAAAAGCGGCGTAAGCCGGAACTACGGTTCAGAGGAGAAAACCGAAGATAATTATACAATTAAAAGAAATGGAGGAAATGAATTAAAATGATGAATTTAGAAAATGCTGTCAGACAGAGAACATTTCCGCAAAAAGAGAAAAAGCATCTGCCGGAGGAAGATATCAAGCATTTTAAGTGTTACTGCAAGAAGAACTTTGAAGAGACGGACTTGTATTGGGGATTTACCTGCTTTTCCAGACAAAACTATAGGGATGAGGTGCCGCATAAATCCGAGGATGAGATTATATACGGAGTATATTCACATCAGGGAGGATGCATGGCAGAACTGTGTATGACATGGGAAAGACTTGATATGACAGTTCCGTATTTGAGAAGTTTTTCAGAAAGTTTTCCGTTGCTTACAAGCCCAATGCATAGAAAGATTTTTGAGGGTATTCATAAATTGAATGATGAATATTTTTCTCCTGATGATTTTTCGCGATTGTTGCTTTCGCTAGGCGTCCAGGATGATTCGGATTATTTACTGGATGAGATAGAAGGTAGAGGGAATGTGGAGCAGTAAGCATAAATGTGCGGTAAATAGGCAATTACAGTCACCTTGGTTATGAAGAGTTATGACAAGAAGAAAGAGGATATTGGAATGAACAAAGCGCAGTTGTTGAAAATGAAAGATCTGATGGCTGATGATGAAATGATACGGATTGCTAAAAAGGAAAAGAAGCAGAAAGCGAATCCTGCATATTGGTATTCTCCAGAACGATATCAGCATGGAAAGTTTTTAAGGGCCTGTGTTATAGATGGAATATTAAAAGTTTCTGTGTTCCTTACGGAGTATTTGCGGTTTGGCGGCATGGAACCGGCTTATAACGTTTATATTGATAAAGAAAAAGAGGATTTTATTACTTATGATTTTATGTATCAGAAATGGTCAAATGCAAAGCTTGATCGGCTGGGATGGCCGGAATATGCAGAATCCAGAGAAGTATTCTGTACAGTAGAAACTACAAAATGTATTCAGGAATATCTGCATGCAGACACAGCCCCGTATGAAGCAATTCTTTTTTATCAGATGCATATAAGAGAAAAAAGGCTTGATAAGAAACATAAAAAGGAAACGGATAAGTGGAAAAAAAGGATGGAGCAGATTCCACCTTTGCCGAAAGACTGGGAACGCTGGCTGAATAAGGTTGGAATCACGGAACATTTTATTTTCTACGAATATGACAGGAAAGGGGCTAAGCAGGGATATTGTACATGGTGCGAAAAAATGGTTCCGGTTGTTGAACCTAGACACAACAAGAAAGGGAGATGCAGATGCTGCGGTCATAAAATTCAGTTCAAGGCAGTCGGAAAAGCATCTGAGGTCCGCTCAAAGGAAGAAACTGCATATTTGATCCAGCACTGTCGTGAAGGGTTTGTTGTGCGGGAATTTCGGGCATGGGCGGTTTATCCGCAAAAATATTATACAAAACCGTTCCGTTACAGTTTTGAGCAGAGACGCATCATTTATGACAAGGAATTAAACGGGACTGAATTTTACTATGGAAATTATAAAAGACGTGAAAATACATGGATTGAAGGTAATCTGAGGGCAAAAACCTTTTATTATTATGCAGGAAATGAACCTTACTATTCCGGGAAAATATATGGACGAACGATTCCATCTCTGGATAAGCAGGAACTTCGCTATACCGGATTGCGGGAGATAATGAAAAGCATGGAATTTATCTCGCCGAAGCATTATTTCGCGGCAGTAAAAGAGATGCCGTATTTAGAGAAAATCATTAAGGCGGGATTATTTCGGCTTGCGAAAGAACTTCTAAACGGTTCGGAGTATCTGGAGTTCAAGGATAAAAAAGAGTTGGGGAAATCTCTTGGAATTGATCGTTTCCGTCTGAGACGACTCCGGGAAAAGAAAGGAGGAGTTCTGTATCTGGAATGGCTGCAGCAGGAGAAAACTAATGGAAGAGTCATTGATGACTCTGTGATCCGGTGGCTGGAGGAGAGACATATTAAACCGAAAGATCTTCGCTTCATTTCTGACCGCATGAGTGAACAGCAGGTAAAGAATTATTTGGAGCGCCAGATGAAGCAGATAGATATGGACGTAAAGGAAATTCTTTCCTTATGGAAAGATTATCTGACTATGGCAAGGAGAGTACACATGAATGTAAATGACCCAATTGTTTACCGTGCAAAGGATCTGAAGAAACGGCATGATGAAATGGTACAAAGGGTTGAAGACAAAAATCTTGTGTTACGGGCTGGAGATATTGCAGAGTCTTTCCCGAAAGTGGATGCTATCTGTGAAGAGCTGAAAGAAAAGTATGAATATGAGGGAAAAGACTATCGGATTATTGCACCGAAGGGGATCGAGGATATCCTGAACGAAGGGAATGCGCTTCATCATTGCGTGGACAAAAATGATAATTATTTTGAGCGTATCAATACAAGGGAATCTTATATTCTTTTCCTGCGGAGAACGGAAAAACCGGATAAAGCCTATTATACATTGGAGGTTGAGCCGGATGGAACCGTCAGACAGAAAAGGACAGAGTTCAACCGTCAGCATTCGGATATTGAACAGGCAGAACGATTTCTGTGTAAGTGGCAGAAACAGCTTCAGAAAAAATTGACTAAGATTGATTTTGAACTGGCTATGCATAGTAAAAAACTTCGGAAACAGGAACTGGATGAAATGCGTGATAAAAAAATCAAAATCAATGGAGGCGACTATGCCGGCCGGCTGCTTGCTGATGTGCTGGAGGCGGACGTACTTGAAATGCAGGATGGGAAAGAACTTGCAGCATAGCTGATCGGAACAATCAGAAAATAAAGAATCTATTACATATCTTAAAAATCATTTTAAATTTTCAAATTTTTACAGAATTTCAAAAAAATTTTCTCCTTTATTTATATAGGGCTTTTTATGCAGAAATGGTTACTGCTGGGCGCTTTATTGTGGAAGACTTTGGAGATTGTGTTTTAATCCAGACGGCACAAGAGGCTCTGTACGGTACTATTTTCTGCATTTGAGAACTATGTGTGAAATGTTGTGGTTTGGACAGGATATGGAAGAGCGGATCAGGAATCTGCTCTTCCGATACGATGGCAGAGGAGGTGAAATATGGCAGAAAGGACAGTGCAGGCAAAAGTCTATGATGCAGAAGATATCCAGCAGATTTTGGGATTGGGAAGAAGCAAGACTTATGAATTTCTGGGCGAAGTGAATAAGAAGCAGAAACCGTTCCGGGTAATTAAAATTGGCCGCATATACAGGATTCCGAAAGATTCTTTTGACAAATGGATAGATGGAGAAATTTAAGGAATTTATCAAGGAGGGTAATGATGGCTACATATTCAAAAAAATATCCACATGCATTTTTTGAACGGGGATCATGGTATCATCGTACCAAGTGCCTGAAGGAAGACTATAGCGTAAGCTATGGGAAGGTTGGCGGATTCAGGAGCGATTCTGAGGCGGAAGCTGCTTATAAAGAGCACATTGAAGTATTTAACCGGCAGATGAAAGCCAAATTTATCAAACAGGGAGAAAACACAACATTCAGGGACTATTTGATATATTGGTTTCAAAGCATTTTTTCGGAAAGGGTGGAGACTACAACGAGGTATATAGCCGCCTATGTAATCTATACATTTCTGTTGCCATCCATTACGGAAGACATCAAACTCAGGCTGGTCAATACAGAATACTTAAATGATGTTCTGGAAAGCGCTTCTAAATTTTGTAATTCTGCCGGCAACAAAAGCCGGGAGCTTTTGTATATTGCTTTCAAAGATGCTGTGATAGACAGAATGATACCAAATAATCCGGTTCCTGAAACAAAACCATATGCACGAAAAAAACCTAAAATTCGTGTCCTGAACCGGGAGCAGATTCGGATTTTATTGGCTGCGGCAAAGAATAGAAACTGGTTTCTGGAAATTTTATTTGGCCTGTATCTTGGACTAAGAAAAGGCGAAATATTGGGGCTGAAGTTCAGTGATTTTAATATGGAAGAAAGAACAGTGCATATTCAGCGGCAGATGGCGGCAGATATTACGATAGAAGAGAATGGTATGAAAATCGTAGATTATACGATTGTAGAGAGAGATCCCAAAACGGAGAAGAGTAACCGTGTTCTGAGGGTTCCGACAATTATACTGGTGGAACTGGAAAAGAGACGCCAGTTGGTAGAGGCACAAAAAGCCCGGCTGGAAGATGCCTATATTGATGAGGGATATATCAGTTGTCAGAAAAATGGGCGGCAACATGGACTGGCTTCTCTGAACGGGGAACTTACACGAATATGCGAATTGAACCTGCTCCCACATATAACAGTGCATGGATTGCGGCATATGTTTGCCACAATTCTGTTGGAGAGGGGCGTAAGCATAGCGAAAATATCCGGAATGCTGGGTCACAGTTCCGTACATACCACATTTGAATTTTACCTTGAGGTTATGGACGCAGACGAGAAAATGCTGGAATTTATGAATAAGGAATTTGTCCCGGACTCTAAGTAAGGAGGTCAAGGCATATGGATTTACGTCAGGTAAACCTGCAGCCGTATGTGGGCTATGAGATATCCAATATCATGAAAATCAAGGGGAAATACGGGTTCCGTGTTACCCTGATTTATGCGGATGGGAGCCAAAAGGTATGCCAGCATGCGGGATTTGAGAAAAAGGGAGATGCCAATGAGTATCGCAATAGTGTTATTGCACAGCTTCACAATGGAGAATATGTTACTTATACCAATGTCAAGGTAAAAGAGTTACTGGATTACTGGCTGGAAGAGGTCATGAAACCACGTCCTGATTTTGCAGCAAATACCTATTATAATTATAGGGATTGTATTCAGAAACATATTATTCCCAGAATTGGCGGTCTGAGGCTGCTTGCGCTCAATCAGGGGCATCTGATGAAAATGTATAAAGAACTTGTAAAAAAGTATTCTGCTATTCCTAAAAGGGCAAAAACGATTATGAATACCTCTATGAGATACGCATTATCGAAAAGATTGATCATGACGAATCCCTGTGAAGGTTTGGAACTGCCAAAAGGAGTAAAAAAGTCAAAGTATCATACGATTGTTGTAGACGAGACTAAAACATATACTTTGGAGCAGGTTAAACTATTGCTGGAAGCATCGAAGGATACACGTATCCATATGCAGATGGTTTTTGCTTTGTTAATGGGGCTCAGGAAAAGTGAAATTAATGGCCTGAAGTATTCAGATATTGATTATAAGAATCGCAAACTACGCATCCAGAGACAGTTAGGAAGAGATCTCCATGTAGATGAAGAATCATTGAAACCAAAGACTAAGACGAAACAGGAGATCAAACTGAAAACGGCATCCAGTTATCGCGAACTGGATATTCCCGATTACGTGTTTGAAGAGATTCTTGAGGAACGCAAGAAATATGAGAAAAACCGAAGTAGAAGGCAGCATGGTCGGTGGGTTTTCCAGGATCTGGACTATATATGCTGTTCCAGTTACGGAAGACCGCGAAGCAAAGATTACCATTTTACGCATTACAAGAAGCTTCTGGAAGATGTGGGGCTTCCGCACATAAGATTCCATGATCTGAGGCATACATACGCAACGCTTTTGATGAAGAATGATATAAACCAGAAAGCGGTAGCGGCTGCGTTGGGGCATTCCAAATCAATCATTACGGTGGACACTTATACGGATATACAGGCGATTATTGCAGATTGTGTTCAAGAGCTTCAGTCATTTATTGAGGAGGTCCATCCTTACGATCATACGGATGCGGAAATGCTGAAAAACATGTTTCAGGAGATTGTTATAGTAGAAGAAAGCGTAACAGCAGAAGATGATGCAGAGCAGGAAAGCAGAGAGGAAGCTGCGCCGGTAATCATTGTGTACGATTATTCGGATATAACAGAGATGGACGATATTGCAGAATGGTATTTGGAGGAAGAGGTAGCTTAGGCTATCTCTTCTTTTTGGAGAAATAAGTTTATATATTTTTAGAAATGTTAAAGAACTATAGTGGTCTGATAACAGGTCAAAAAATGAAAATACTGTGTGCATTGTTTTTTTGCAGCAAGTTGGTTATAGTGTTATTAGGAATAATTAGGAAAGGTGGGCAGACGGATGGAAAAATTGCAGGATATAGAATTGAAAAAGATGTTGACGGAATTGGCAGATATGTTACAGAAAGTATATCAAGAAAAACTGAAGGCAGTAATTTTATATGGGTCTGTTGCACGTGGAACGGCTACTGATGAGTCGGATATAGATATTATGGTTCTTGTGGATGGAACTGATCAGGAATTAAGGATGTTTGAAGATAAACTGAGCGATGTTTCAACGGATATTTCGATAAAATATTTTAAGGTTTTTTCAATTATTGATGTCAGTTACCAAGAATATATGACGTGGATGACAATTTCTCCATTTTATAGAAATGTGTCCGAGGAAGGAGTGGTTCTGTATGCAGCTTGATGTAAAAACTCTTTCAGAATATCGCTTCGCTCGTGCCAAAGAAGATATGGAAGCGGCTGTAAGCAATCATCAGTGAGGATTTTATAAGGTTGCGATAAACAGATCATATTATGCAATTTTTCACGCTATTAGAGCGGTAAATATTCTGGGAGGCTTTGATGCTTCGAAGCATAGTTCTGTAATTGCTCATTTTAATCAGGTTTATGTGCATGGAGGAAAGTTCAATAGGGGTACATATAAACTGATAGACAGTGCATACCGTATTAGAGAAAAATGTGACTACTCAGATTTCTTTATTGCATCAAAAGAGGACTCGGAAAATCAGATTTGCAATGCAAAAGAATTTCTTAAATAGAGTAGAGAACTTTTTGCAGGCAGAAGGAAAAAATGAAATGTTATAGGGATAGAGAAACCGTTTGCTTTTCACGCAGGTGGTTTATATTTTGTCAAAAACATAGTAGTAATTAGAGATTGGTCTTGTGTTTACATTTCGTTTTTGCTACAATGAGAAAAGAACAGATGTTCGCGAGCAAGAATTGAATATTTATACAATCAGATGCATAAGCTGACAAAGAAAATTCAGGATTGTACCTTTATAATTATGTTGTTTTGTGCTATTCTGTTTTGAAGAATGACTGGGTGTTATGGTAAGTGACGCCCAGTCAAAAAAAATATTTTTAGTGACTTTATTCGTGTAATTGCCATTCTGACTAAAAAAATTAAACCTTATTACACGAATTTTGACCTCGAATTACACGAATTTTCTGGTTGATACTAGTCGTATCGGGAGGTATTGAAGTGGAAAACGAACAGAAAAAGTTTAAATTAGTGTCAGATTATCAGCCGACCGGAGACCAGCCGCAGGCGATCGAAACCCTTGTCAAAGGGTTCCGGGAAGGCAACCAATGCCAGACTTTACTAGGGGTTACGGGCTCTGGCAAGACTTTTACGATGGCGAATGTGATCCAGCAGTTGAACAAGCCGACTTTGATTATTGCGCACAATAAGACGTTAGCGGCACAGCTTTACGGAGAATTCAAAGAATATTTCCCGGAAAACAGCGTCGAATACTTTGTGTCCTACTATGATTATTATCAACCGGAGGCATACGTCCCTTCCACAGATACTTATATTGCCAAGGATTCTGCTGTCAATGAAGAAATTGACAAGCTCCGTTTGTCTGCCACAGCAGCCCTTTCTGAGCGGCGGGATGTGATCATTGTTTCCAGTGTGTCCTGTATTTACGGAATCGGCAGTCCTAAGGATTATCAAAATATGATGATTTCCCTTCGCCCGGGGATGGAGAAAGACCGAGATGATGTGATCCGAGGTTTGATTGACATGCAGTACGATCGGAATGAGATGGATTTTCATCGAGGAACTTTCCGGGTGCGGGGAGATGTGGTAGAGATTATTCCGGCATATGAGTCGGATGTGGCCGTCAGGGTGGAATTCTTTGGTGATGAGGTGGACAGGATTACAGAGGTGGATGTGCTTACCGGAGAAATTAAAAGAGAGTTGAATCATATTGCATTGTATCCGGCATCCCATTATGTGGTGCCTATGGAAAGGATTCTTGAGGCTTCCAAAGATATTGAGAAAGAACTGCAGGAGCAGGTGGCTTACTTTAAAAGTGAGGACAAACTGCTGGAAGCACAGCGAATCAGTGAGAGGACCAATTTTGATCTGGAAATGATGAAAGAGACAGGATTTTGTTCGGGAATAGAGAATTATTCCCGACATCTTGCAGGATTGAAACCGGGAGAACCGCCATATACTCTGATGGATTATTTTGGGGATGATTATCTTATGATTATTGATGAGTCGCACATGACGATTCCCCAGATACGCGGTATGTATGCAGGGGATCAGTCAAGAAAGAGTACTCTGGTGGATTATGGGTTCCGATTACCATCTGCAAAAGACAATCGCCCGTTGAATTTCGAAGAATTTGAAGAGAGAGTAGATCAGATTATGTTTGTTTCCGCTACTCCCGGTCCTTATGAAGAAAATCATGAGCTTTTGCGTGCCGAACAGATTATTCGTCCGACAGGACTGCTGGATCCTTACGTGGACGTCCGACCGGTAGAAGGGCAGATTGATGATCTGGTAAGTGAAGTAAATAAAGAAGTAGAGAAACATAATAAGATCCTGGTTACGACTTTGACAAAAAGAATGGCAGAGGAACTGACAGATTATATGCGGGATATGGGAATCCGGGTGAAATATTTACATTCGGATATCGATACACTGGAAAGGACTGAGATTATCCGCGACATGCGTCTGGATGTTTTTGATGTGCTGGTTGGAATCAATCTTTTGAGAGAAGGACTGGATATACCGGAGATTTCTCTTGTCGCAATTTTAGATGCGGATAAAGAAGGGTTCCTCCGTTCAGAGACATCTTTGATTCAGACAATCGGTCGTGCTGCCAGAAATGCAGAAGGACATGTGATCATGTATGCGGATACCATCACGGAATCTATGCATCATGCAATAGAAGAAACGGAAAGACGACGGAAAATCCAAGAGCAATATAATAAAGAAAACGGAATCACACCGCAGACAATTAAAAAAGCGGTTCGTGACCTGATCAGTATATCAAAAGAAGTGGCGAAGACAGAAAAGACTCTGGAGAAAGATATGGAATCCATGAGCCGTAAGGAACTGGAAGAACTGATCGCAAAGGTACAGAAACAAATGAAGGCGGCAGCAGCCGAACTGAATTTTGAAATGGCGGCTGAGCTTAGGGATAAAATGGTAGAATTAAAGAAAAATCTTAATGAATTGGAATAAAAAAATATTTTTTTGAAAATACCCATTGACAAATAAATATCGCAGTGCTATCTTAAGAACATAGATGTTAGCACTCCACAAAGATGAGTGCTAACAATTAAAACAGAAACAGATAAAGTAGAGAGGAAAGAGGTGAAACTCAGTGAACGATCTGGATGAAAGAAAGCGTATCATTTTAAAAGCTATTATTAAAACATATTTGGAGACCGGGGAGCCGGTAGGTTCCAGAACAATTTCCAAATATACGGATTTGAATCTGAGTTCTGCCACGATTCGAAATGAAATGTCTGATCTGGAAGATTTGGGATACATTGTTCAGCCCCATACATCAGCAGGCAGAATTCCTTCTGATAAAGGATATCGTCTGTATGTGGATGAACTGATGAAGGAAAAAGAACAGGAAGTATCCGAAATCAAAGAGATGATGATTGAAAAGACCGATCGTATGGAAAAGGTATTAAAGCAGGTGGTAAAAATTCTTGCGTCTAATACCAATTATGCGACGATGATTACCGGTCCTACTTATCATCATAATAAGATTAAGTTTATTCAGCTGTCAAAACTGAATGAAAAGCAGCTTCTGGCGGTCATCGTAGTGGAAGGCAATCTGGTCAAGAATCAGATCGTAACCACAGATGAGCCAATCGATGATGAACAGATTTTGAAGCTAAACCTGCTTTTGAATACACAGCTCAATGGTCTTACAATTGAAGAGATCAATTTGGGGCTGATTACAAAACTAAAGGAACAGGCCGGTGTTCACAGCGGTGTGGTAAGTATTGTGTTGGATGCGGTGGCGGAAGCTATTTCTCCGGATGAGGAGGAGGTTCCGGTCTATACCAGTGGTGCAAATAATATTTTTAGATATCCGGAACTGGCAGACAGCAGTAAGGCCAGCGAATTGATTTCAGCATTTGAAGAAAAGAAACAGTTGGTGGAAATGATTAAAGATACCGTCTCTGATTCGGGAGAGAATACAGGAATTCAGGTATATATAGGAAATGAAGGACCGATTTCCACTATGAAAGACTGTAGCGTGGTGACGGCCTCTTATGATTTGGGAGACGGAATGAAAGGTACCATCGGTATTATTGGTCCAAAGCGTATGGATTACGAAAATGTAGTCGATAACCTGAAAACACTGAAAGTTCAGTTGGATAATATATTCAAAAAGCCGTAGAAAGGTGGAATGTAAAACATGACAGAAGAAAACAAAAAACCTTCCGAGGAAATGACAGAAGATGTAAATACAGCAGCTGCTCAGGAAGAAACTTCTGCTGACGAAGAAACTCCTGAGAACAAGGAGCAGGCAAGTGAGAGTACTTCTGAATCATCCGAGTGTGACGAAAAAGAAGTAAAAACAGAGGAAAAGGCAGATTCTTCGGAAGAGACAAAAGAGAAAAAGTTCTTCGGAAAGAAAAAAGAAAAGAAAGATAAAAAAGATGAAAAGATTGAAGAACTTACCGATCAGGTAAAACGTCAGATGGCAGAGTTTGATAATTACAGAAAGCGTACAGAAAAAGAAAAAGCAAGTATGTATATCATTGGTGCAAAAGACATTGTGGAAAAGATCCTTCCGATTGTAGATAACTTTGAAAGAGGTCTTGCTACAGCAGAAGGCAGTGAAGATCCTTTTGTACAGGGAATGGAAAAAATCTATAAACAATTTCTTACCACTCTTGATGAAATGGGTGTAAAACCCATTGAGGCCGTAGGCACCGAGTTCAATCCGGATTTTCATAATGCAGTGATGCATGTGGAAGATGAAGAAGCAGGAGAGAACATAGTAGTGGAAGAGTTCCAAAAAGGTTATATGTATAAAGATTTTGTGGTACGCCACAGCATGGTAAAAGTTGCCAACTGATATCTGCCTTGCCTGAAGGAAAGAAACAGGCAGAGCAATTCAGATAGATAGTAATTTAAATCATTCAGCATATATTATTAGGAGGAAAAATCATGGGAAAAATTATTGGTATTGACTTAGGTACAACCAACAGCTGTGTAGCTGTTATGGAAGGTGGAAAACCAACCGTTATTACAAATGCAGAAGGTTCCAGAACAACACCATCTGTTGTAGCATTTACAAAAACAGGAGAAAGACTGGTAGGAGAACCTGCAAAACGTCAGGCTGTAACCAATGCAGATAAAACAATCTCTTCTATTAAGAGACATATGGGTACAGATTACAGAGTAACAATTGATGATAAAAAGTATTCTCCACAGGAGATTTCTGCTATGATCCTGCAGAAGATGAAATCCGATGCAGAAAACTATCTGGGTGAAAAAGTAACAGAAGCAGTTATCACGGTTCCGGCTTACTTCAATGATGCTCAGCGTCAGGCAACCAAAGATGCAGGTAAAATTGCAGGTCTGGATGTAAAACGTATTATCAATGAGCCTACAGCAGCAGCTCTGGCTTATGGTCTGGATAATGAAAACGAGCAGAAGATCATGGTATATGACCTTGGCGGCGGTACATTTGATGTATCCATTATTGAGATTGGTGACGGAGTTATCGAAGTACTTTCCACTGCCGGTAATAACCGTCTTGGTGGAGATGACTTTGACCAGAAGATTGCAGATTACATGTTGTCTGAGTTCAAGAGAACAGAAGGTGTAGACCTGTCCAATGATAAGATGGCACTGCAGAGAATCAAAGAAGCAGCTGAAAAAGCAAAGAAAGAGCTTTCTTCTTCTACAACAACCAATATCAACCTGCCTTTCATCACTGCAACAGCAGAGGGACCGAAACACTTTGATATGAACCTTACAAAAGCAAAATTTGATGAACTGACACATGATCTGGTAGAAAAGACAGCAGAACCTGTAAGAAGAGCTCTGGCTGATGCGGGTCTGACAGCATCTGAATTGAGTAAAGTATTGTTGGTAGGTGGTTCTACACGTATTCCGGCTGTACAGGATAAAGTAAGACAGCTGACAGGACATGAGCCGAGCAAATCTCTGAATCCGGATGAGTGTGTAGCTCTGGGAGCTTCCGTACAGGGTGGTAAACTTGCAGGTGATGCAGGTGCCGGTGATATTCTTCTTTTGGATGTTACTCCATTGTCACTGTCTATCGAAACCATGGGTGGTATCGCTACAAGACTGATTGAGAGAAATACAACAATTCCTACAAAGAAGAGCCAGATTTTCTCAACAGCAGCAGATAACCAGACAGCTGTAGATATTAACGTAGTACAGGGTGAGAGACAGTTTGCGAAAGATAACAAATCCCTTGGACAGTTCCGCCTGGATGGTATTCCGCCAGCAAGAAGAGGTGTTCCGCAGATTGAAGTTACTTTCGATATCGATGCAAATGGTATCGTAAATGTTTCAGCAAAAGATCTGGGTACAGGAAAAGAACAGCATATTACAATCACAGCCGGATCCAATATGTCTGATTCCGATATCGAGAAAGCTGTAAAAGAAGCAGCTGAGTACGAAGCTCAGGATAAGAAGAGAAAAGAAGCAATTGATACAAGAAATGATGCAGACGCTATGGTATTCCAGACTGAAAAAGCATTGGAAGAAGTAGGCGACAAGATTGATGCCAACGATAAGACAGCAGTAGAAGCTGATCTGAATGCACTGAAAGATCTGATTGCAAAAGCACCTGTTGATAATATGACAGATGCACAGGTAGAAGAAATCAAAGCAGGAAAAGAAAAACTGATGCAGAGTGCACAGAAACTGTTCGCAAAGGTTTATGAACAGTCTCAGGCCGGAGGAGCAGCCGGTGCCGGTCCAGACATGGGCGGTGCAGCACAGGGCGGCAGTGAAGCTGGTTACGGCGATGATGTGGTAGATGCCGATTACAAGGAAGTATAATCCGAACTAAAATTCTAATACCCTAAAGGGACGGGGATGCTACTAGTGTCTCCGTCCCTAAAGTTGTGAAAGGTGACGAAAATGGCAGATAAAAGAGATTATTATGAGGTTCTTGGGGTCGACAGAGGCGCCGATGATGCAACACTGAAAAAAGCATACCGTAAACTGGCGAAAAAATATCATCCCGATATGAACCCTGGAGATAAAGAGGCAGAACAGAAGTTCAAAGAGGCTACAGAGGCATATAGTATCTTAAGTGATCCGGAAAAAAGGAAAACATACGATCAGTTTGGCCATGCAGCTTTTGAAAATGGCGGCGCAGGTGGAGCAGGCGGTTTTGATGGTTTTAATTTCAATGGCGGCGATATGGGCGACATTTTCGGTGATATTTTCGGAGATCTGTTCGGCGGCGGAAGAGGCAGAAGAGCAAATAATGGTCCTATGAAAGGTGCTAATCTGAGGGCAGTTGTTCACATCACTTTTCAGGAAGCTGTCTTCGGATGTGAAAAGGAACTGGAGCTGACATTAAAAGATACCTGTAAGACCTGCGGAGGTAATGGTGCGAAACCGGGTACATTTCCGGAGACATGTCCGAAGTGTAACGGTTCCGGTCAGGTAGTCTATACGCAGCAGTCCATGTTCGGTATGGTTCGGAATGTACAGCCATGTCCGGACTGTCAGGGAACAGGAAAGATTATTAAAGAAAAATGTCCGGAGTGCCGCGGTACAGGATTTACTTCCAGCAGAAAGAAAATTCAGGTATCTATTCCGGCTGGTATTGATGATGGACAGAGTATTCGTATCCGTGAAAAAGGCGAACCGGGCACCAATGGAGGACCGAGAGGTGATCTTTTGGTAGAAGTTCAGGTGGCTCGTCATCCGATTTTCCAGAGACAGGATATGAATATTTTCTCCACCGCACCGATTACATACGCACAGGCAGCACTGGGCGGTACAATTCGGATCAATACGGTAGACGGAGAAGTAGAATATGAAGTAAAACCGGGAACGCAGACCGATACCAAAATCCGCTTGAGGGGAAAGGGCGTTCCGTCTCTGCGCAACAAAAATGTGCGTGGTGATCACTACGTAACTCTTGTAGTACAGGTTCCTACCAAGCTTTCCGAGGAAGCAAAAGAAGCTCTTCGCGAATTTGATGCGGCATGTGGAAATCGTCCTTCCACAAAAGGGCAGGACAAAGAGAAGAAAAAGAGATTTATGGATAAATTGAAAGAGACATTTGAGGATTAGTTATTAGTCGGCTTTGTTTTACAGAGCCGGCTTTTATGTTACGATGTTGGAGTGCCCAAACATCATAATATAAAAGGTTCTCCGGCAATTTTCTTTTGGCTAACCTTGAGTTTCCGCAAACTGTAATTTCAAAATGAATATAGTCTATCAAAGTACCAATCTGCCCAACTTTTGAAAAGATATAGAGTGGCAGCTTTATG
>SFGF01000116.1 GCA_004556655.1 Lachnospiraceae bacterium
CACAATAGTAGTTTTCATCTACAATCATTTCATCGTGTTACATGCAAATTAAAACATCCCCATTTTCATCACCTTGTTCAGAAAATGAATTTGCACAACTTGAACAATCTTTTGGACATTCATACATACTAATATATTCTTTTCTTTTTATGTTATACATAGATTATATATCTAATATATGTTAAATTCAAGTCAAAAAAGTGACTTTAATCCCACAGGCAAGCCTATGGGTTTTCGCCACGAATTTATAACTCAGTGAAGAAACAAGTGCATAAACCATCGCCACTATCTCACTCACCAGAAAACTATACCAGACATAAGAAAGACCAAACAACTTCCCTGTAATATAAATCAATACCAAAGGAATAATAAGCTGCCTGATAAAAGCCGAAACCATATTAATTACACCATTACCGATACCTGATAAACCATAGCCCAGAATTATCGTTACTGAGGCAGACACAAAACTCAAAGACATAATCCTTAAAGCATTTATCCCAATACTTAATATCTCCTCATCCGCATTAAAAAGACTCAAAAGCTCCTTAGGAAATATCATAAATACCATAGTCATAATTAACGCAATAATACAGCCCACCGGCAGACTAAAACAAAAAGCCTCCCTAATCCTGCCATATTTCTTAGCCCATAATTATAGCCGACAATAGGTATCAAACCCTGACCTAGACCATTCATCGGCATAAAAAAGGTCTGCCTGACCATAATCACTATGAACAGACAGACCCTATAACTATTATTCCTCTTTAAAAACCTTCTGGAAGCAGACAGGACACTGCTCAGGAGGATTATCACCCTCATGAACATAGCCACAGATCTCACAAACCCATTTCTTAGGCTTAGACTCGTTACACTCAATCATGCTTAACAGCTTATTAGCCGCATCGGCAGTTGAAGGATTTTTAGCCAGATCCTTAAGCAGATCATGGGTATTCTTTGACTGTGGAAGCATATAGCCAGCCTCGCGCATCAGATCTTCAGCCACCAGACGCTGGGACTTGCTCACAGCTTTCATTAAACGATAAAGTACATCACTCTCGCTGTTTTCCGCAACAGTCTCAGCCAGCTTTTCTTCATCAGCCTTATTTTGAGCCATCCTGTTTAAAGCGGCCTTCACCTTATCAGTCTTTGGCTGTTGAGGAGGATATTCCTTTGGAACTAAAGAAATGGCACCACTAGGACAGGCATCGGCGCATAAGCCGCAGCCTGTACACTTATTCACATCAATAATACTGTTCTCTGTATCAGATGCACCAGTTGGACAGACATAAAGACAAAGACAGTCCTTAGTACAGAGTCTGATATTTCTAACCGCAACCTTTTCCATTATCTTCCCTCCACCTTATCAAATTTCCAGGCAGGTACCTTGCACACTGGACATAAATCTGGTGCCTTGTCGCCAATATAGACAAAACCACAGACCGAACATACCCAGATAGAAGTACCCTCAGCCATTCTGTCGCCTTCCTTCAGATAGCGCGAAACAAGTGATTCGAGCATCCTTGTCACCTTTTCACCCCAGACGCAGACTCTGGCAGCTCCTCTATCCTTTTCACTGTCGCATGTTGCCCTGAGTGCTGGATAGCTTTCAAGATCAGCCTTTAAAGACTCAGCCAGCTTTTCAACGGTGGTATCATTTATCGGTCTTACAATCTTGGTAAAATAGTCAGCAAGCTCATCAAACTGCCTGGCTTCCTCTTCCTTATACTGCTTACGGCAGCCCCTGGCCAGATTGGAACAAAGCGCAGCTAGCTGGCCAAAACTTAACTCCGTTACATCCTCATCCATCACTTCCACCGGTGCAGCTTCAGGCTTTGTCACGTTTTCTTCTTTGTTGAATAAAGCCTTTGGTGCGCCACATAATGGACAGGTCCAATCATCAGGTAAAGTTTCAAACTTCACCTTCTGCGCATCGTCATCATAGACGTATCCGCATACTGAGCACACAAATTTCATTTTCTTCTTCCCTTTCTTAACCAATTATGATGATTAATATGAATTTTGTTAATTTAATTGTATCATCTTTAGAATAATTTTAATTACTATTATTGCGAATCAACCAAAAGAAAAGCTCAGGACTTTGGGGATTATCCTGAACTTTTCTCAAAAGGGTTTCTTTTTATTATTTTATAAGGGGATAAAGTTTTATCAGTGTTTCTATGATTATTTTGGGGAATACACACTGGCAGGATTTCCTCCTGCACCTATATAGTATCCTAAAACATGTCACAAAATTATCGTGCGATTATGTTAAATTATGTTAAATTCTCTAGTAGTCAATATTACATATCTTTATTTAATTTAAATAAATATTATGACTAATAGCTCTGTTATAATAACACACGTAAAACAAAGGAGATAAAGACACGTATGAAAATCGGCTGGATGGAACTGCTGGTTATCGTCATTGTAGCCCTGGTAGTCGTAGGACCTGACAAACTCCCTGACTACGCCAAAAAATTCGGCAAGGCACTTAAAGAATTCAAAAAAATCTCTAGTGACCTGACAAGCGAAATAACCGAAGATGTTGTAAAACCACTCAACGAAGCTGCCAAACCATTAAAAGAAGCAGCTGAACCTATCAATGATCTCTCAAAAAGTCTGAAACAGACTGGCAAAGACATCAAGAAACAGGTTAACTCAATCGGCAAAGAAGAACCTAAAAAAGAAGAAAAAGAAACAAAAGAAGAAAACGCAATAGAAGAAGAGAAAGAAGAGGAAAAAACTTTATGAAATTAGGAACAACTGAATTAATCGTTATCTTAGCTATCGTTATCATCATTTTTGGCCCAAAACAGCTGCCAAAGCTCTCTAAAATGATCGGCAAAACTGTAAAAGGCTTCAAAGAAGGCGTAAAAGACGAAACAGAAGACGACGAATAAACCATGCCTAAAAAGAAACAATGGGAAACAGATGAAGACGGCGAAAAAGTAATGAGCCTCTCAGGCCATCTAAGAGAACTTAGAAACCGTGTTGTTGTCTGCCTGGTATTTCTCTTTGCAGGCTTTGTACTATGCTTCTCAAATGCAGAACTGATAGTCAATGAACTAAGTGCCATGGGACTGGCCAACGGCTATGTCTTTGTTTACCTCTCGCCACAGGAACTGTTAGTACAGTATATGCGAGTTGGACTCACCGGGGCCCTTATCATCTCAATTCCGGTAATCGTCTATGAAGCATATGCCTTCATAGCTCCAGGACTTGAGAAATATGAAAAACCCTTCCTGATACTCTCACTGATATTTGGTCAGATCTGCTTCGTGCTGGGTGTAGTCTTTGCCCATAAAATTTCAATGCCCTTCATGCTGGGCTTCCTGTATAAAATAAACGGCACCGACTACATTACATCATCCATCTCGATTGAAAGCTATCTCTCATTTGTCCTAATGGTCTATATTATATTCGGCATAGTATTTGAAATGCCGGTAGTATCCGCCATCCTGACAAAATTCGGTCTGCTTAAATCAGCCTGGCTTAAAAAAGGACGCTCATTTGCGATTGTACTCTGCTTCATCGTAGCGGCCCTGATAACCCCGCCTGACATCATTTCACAGATCATGGTAGCCATCCCGATGATGATACTCTACCAGCTTTCAATAATCATCTGCAGAGTAATAGAAAAATTTAACCGCAAGAAAGAAGACGAAGAATAATTTTGTCTTCTTTTTTTAATTTATAATAAACACTGTGAAGAGAAAAATAATAAAAGCCCAGAATATCAGTATCACCAAATGCACAAACAGCTTAGTACTGCTGGTACTGGATGGACAGTGCAGCGTTTTAAAATTCAACAAAATAAAAAACTACCAGAAACAGGATGTCATCTTCATTGAAAAAGATGATATCTATGCCCTCAAAGGAAACTGCATCCTGGCCATCATTGAACTGGAAAAAAACGAAATAAAAGACACAGAACTGGTTGATGCCTTAGACTCCATGGACCTCAAAAAAGATGTATCCAATACCTACAGAGACTGCATCTTCATCAAAAACCTGCTCAGTGTTTTTAATAATGACGAACACATCAAAGAAATAGTTGATGCCTTGCAGAACGACTACTGCCTTTTGAACAACTTCCATCATCACTTGCTGCAGCTTACAAACTCCCAGAAAAAACTCTATCTCGATGTAAAAAAGATTGTATCTGATAACTACAGCTGCAAATTAAGCCTCAATGATATTGCTTATGCACTAAACATCCAGAAAAACCTGTTATGCACAAAGTTCAAAGAAATAAGCACAGCTACCATAAACCAGTACATAAACACCATAAGACTCAAAAAAGCTCAGGAACTCTTACTTATAGAAAATATGGACAGCGATGAAATAATTAAAAAATGCGGATTCTCTGACCGCAAATACTTCTACCGCTACTTTAAAGAATGCTTTGGCTATACACCATTACAATACAAAGCAGCGATGGAGTCATACAGAACAGATAACTATAAAACCATCACCAATGAAGGAAAATACTATCTGGACCTGATGAAAAAAGAACTCGATTCCCTGGATACCGATACCCACTTCTACCTTCTCTATAAAGAAGTAAAAAAACTGGAGCAGCTCGCAAATATCAGCAGCACAAACATCATATGTGATGTCCTGAACCCCAGAAACTACCTGCATATCGACAATGAAAGCATCAATACCTGGTATGGCTTTGACCTTTTAAACAGCTATGTTCTAAAATATCAGCTCTCTCTTGAAATAGTATTCATAATGGATAAAAACACCACCATTAAACAGCTGGATGAAGCATTAAACCTCTTAGACAAATCAAGAAACGCCCTGGATAGCCGTATAATAAAAAACTGGAACTTCTCAATTATCATAAATGACATCAATACCCTGAACAAAAAAGACTACCTGTTAAACAGACTAAAATCACTCTTCAAAGAAAACAGAACAAACACCAGAATATCCTTGTGATTTATTTATCAAATCAAGATACAATATAGATGTAGAAATCAGGGAGGAAAAACAATAATGGAAAGAAAAGTAACATTTGTACAGTATGGCTGTGGCAAAATGGGCAAATACCTCATGCGCTATGGCCTTGAAAAAGGTGCTGAACTTCTCGGTGCCTTTGACATGAACCCTGCCCTTATCGGCAAAGACGTATCAACAGTAATCGAACATGGCTACTCAGATCTGGGAATCAAGATTATGGCAGCCAGCGAAGCTGATGCCTTCTTTGCAGACAACAAAGTAGATGTCTGCATCATCGCTACAAGATCAACCATTGCCGAACTGGAAGACATCTTCACAATTTGCGCAAAACATGGCGTAAATGCCATCACAACCTGCGAAGAAGCCCTCTATCCATGGAACTCAAACCCAGAACTTACTGCCAAACTGGATAAACTGGCAAAAGAAGGTGGCTGCACACTTACAGGTGTGGGCTATTGCGACCTGTACTGGGGTACCATGGTAACCAACTTCATGGGCTCACAGGCAAATATCACCAAGATTGTCGGCTCAAGCTGGTACAACGTTGAAGACTATGGCATTGCCCTGGCTGAAGGACATGGTGCTGGTCTTACTATTGAAGAATTTGAAAAAACCATCGGCGCCTACAACAGCTACAGCTCTGATGAAATCAAGAAGATTGTTGAATCTGGCGAATATGTTCCTTCATATATGTGGAACCAGAATGGCTGGCTATGCTCAAAACTTGGCCTTCACATCACTTCACAAACACAAAAGTGTCTGCCAACCGTATGTGACCATGATCTTGAATCATCAACACTGGGCTTTACCATCAAAGCTGGCAATGCGACTGGCATGAGAGCTATCGTTACTACCGAAACTGAAGAAGGTATAACCTTTGAAACAGAATGCGTAGGCAAGGTATTTGATACTGACGAATTTGACAAGAACGAATGGACACTTTATGGCGAACCAGATTCAACACTTGTCTGCAACAAACCGGCAACTGTTGAACTAACCTGTGGTACTATCATCAACCGTATCCCACAGCTCATTGATGCCCCTGCAGGCTATGTGACAACTGACAAGTATCCATACAACATCTATTGCATCAAACCATTAAACGAGTACGTGACTACAAAATAAACATAATAAAGGTGCAGTTTAAGATAAACAAAACTGCACCTTCTTCTTTCATTTTGGTTTTTTCGAGTAATTCATTTTAGTTTTTTCGACCATTTCATTTTAGTTTTTTCGAGTAAACTACAGATATCTCTTCAAAAGATTCATGATTAATGGTACAAGCACAAGCTGTAAGACAATACCGGGAATCGCATTAATAAAGGCTGATGCCATAAAAGCCTTAAAACCAATACCCATCAGCACATACATTACAAGACCCCAGACTATGCGGCCTGCGAGCATCGACACAATAAGCGAAACATAGACCGACAAAGTATTCTTATTCTTAAATAAACCATAAACCAGATTGATAACCACCGCATAAGCCATTAACTCAAAAGCCATCGCCAGAGCTGTAGGATACATTGGTGGCATACTAAAAAGAAGACTTCTTAAAA
>SFGF01000034.1 GCA_004556655.1 Lachnospiraceae bacterium
AGTACGTTCTTTTGAAGAATATAAGTATCTGAAAGAGGCTTTCGACAAGAAAACTTATGGAAAGTTGAATTCTGTGATCCTGCAGAGAATCAGTGGTGATGTCTGCTGGGGGTTTGAAGACTGGTTCCATGATGAAAAACGAAGTGGTTCTGTAGTACTGGATCTTCACGTACACGATGTGGATTTTCTTCGATATATGTTAGGGGAACCGGACAGGTTTGATGTAAAAGCAGTTGCTTTTGAGAGCGGAATGATCAATCAGATTATTACATCGTATGAATTTGGAGATGTATTTGCTGTAGCTGAAGGTGTATGGGATGTTTCTCCGGCACTGAAGTTCCAGTCAAGCTTTAGAGCCTGCTTCGAAGAAGCAACACTTGTATTTAACAGTACACAGCAGCCATCACTAACGGTATATAAGAAAGATGGCACAGTGGAAATTCCGGAATTAAAGGCGGAGTATAATCAGGACAGTGATGTGGCTGGAATTAATATATCTAATCTGGGACCGTATTATACTGAGATCAAATATTTCCTTGAGTGTGTGCAGGGCAACAAGCCAATAACGATCGCACCATTGATCGAAGGTGTAAAATCAGTAGAGTTGGCATTACAGGAATGGGAAGCTGCCGAAAAATATGTAAAAGGTCATAAATAGTAACATATTTTAAAGGATTCTTTTACCGCAATAAGCGGTGAGAAATAAATATATTATTTAAGGAGGAAATACTATGGCAAAGAAAACACTTGCAATTTTGTTGTCTGCAGTTATGGCAACATCCATGATGACTGCGTGCGGCGGTTCCGACACAAAGTCAGACGAGGGAACAACTGATAACACAGCAACAGAGGACACAGCGACAGAGGACACAGCAACAGAAGACGCAGCAGATGAGGGTACAAGTTCAGGAGAAGAAGTGGTCCTGAAAGTATTTGATGCACATGCTTATGGTCTGGATGAATATGCGGAGATGGTTGAGGCATTTGAAAAAGATCATCCGGGTGTAAAAATTGAGGTACAGCATGCGGCAAATGATTCCGCTACACTTCTTCAGTCCCGTGTGAATTCAGGAGATATTCCGGATGTATTTGACGTTGAGTCCGGTACTTCTGCAAAAAAATACTATGAATATGCTTATGACTGGACGGATGATACCGATGTAACATCACTGTTCAATGAAGATGCACTGGAAACAGGAAGAGATGATGATGGAAAGATCAAATCCCTGCCATGGACTTATGAGAATATGGGTATCCTGTACAACAGAGATTGCTTTGATAAAGCAGGAATTACAGAACTTCCTACCACAATGGATGAACTGGAAGAAGCCTGCAAAAAACTTGAGGCTGCCGGTATCACAGCATTTGCAATGCCTGCAAAGGAAACATGGGTTCTTGGTCAGCTGGCTACCCATTTTATGATGGATAAGTCTTTAGATGCTACAGGAACAGTAGAAGCAATCAAATCTGGCGAACTGACATTTGAAAATATGCCAAACTGGAACAATTTGTTCAGAATGTTGGATCTGGCTATTGAATATGGTCCTGACAAACCACTGGAAATTGACTGGGAAACTTCTGAAAACATGCTGGCAAACGGAGAAGCAGCTATGATTCATATGGGTGACTGGTGTCAGTCAACTCTGGATTCTTTCAATCCGGATGCTAACATTGGATTCCTTCCATGCCCGGTTGGTGACAGCGCAGATGATTGCACATTGCTTTCCAACTGTAACTGGACTTATATTGTTAATAAAGATTCTGAAAATTTGGATCTGGCTAAAGAATATCTTACTTATATTCTGACATCTGATATGGGTCAGTATTGGATGTGCGAAGGCGTTGGAGCTGTACCTGGTGTAAAGACAGACAAAGAGGTACAGGGTAAACTGGCTAACGATGCGAAGACTTATATCGCAGAAGGAAAGACAAACGGATGGATTCATACAATTGCACCGACAGGCTATGGCGATACTTGTGGGCCTTACCTGCAGGCATATATGACAGGAGATATGAGTGCTGAAGAAGTAACACAGTGCTTCCAGGAGTTCTGGTCAGCCGGCTGATAACATATTAGTAGCTTAGAAACGGAAGATAGAAAAACGGATTTATAAGCATGGGATGGACAAGGGGGTAGGGAGGACAGAATTGTTCCCTGCTCCCTTTTTATACCATAATGCATAATAGAAGTGTTAGTGTTGAGACTATGATCATTCAGGAGGGGATGAATTTGAAAAATAAGAAAATAAAAGAATTTCTTCTTTTTGCTCTGTTCGTTTTTCCGGCAGTAATATTTGTCTTATTTGCGACTGACATACCATTTGTGATGAACTTGTATTATTCCGTCTTTGATTGGAATGGTGTCGGAAGAGAAATGACATTTGTAGGACTTGATAACTTTGTAAAAATATTTACCAATGACAGCCTCTTCTGGAAGGGTGTCAAGTTTACTCTGAAATTTGCAGTATTTTATGTAATCATTGTGAATGCAATTTCATTGGTTGTAGCACTTGTAATGTCAAAGGAGAAGAAATCTTCTAGTGTTGGTCGTGCATTTTATTATATTCCATACATTATCAGTTTGACTGCAATCAGTTTGATTTGGAAATTTATTTTCGGACCAGGATTTGAAGCTCTCTATAATATTACGGGATGGGAGTTCTTTAACTGGAGTTGGGTAGGGACCCCGAAACTGGCTTTCTGGGTAGTCGTAATCATGGCCGTATGGCAGAATGTTGGTTTCTATATGGTTAATTATATAGCCGGTATTATCGCAGTACCAAAAGAATTAATTGAAGCTGCCAAGATAGATGGGGCAAATGCTTTTCAGGTATTCCGTAAGATTACGGTTCCGTTGATCATGCCTGCGGTATCAATCTGTATGTTGACGTCTTTGACATTTGCATTTAAGCTGTTTGATATTATCATGGTATTTACCAAGGGTGGTCCTGCAAACTCCACAGTTTCAGTTGCCTACAATATCTATAAAGAAGCATTTGTCAACAGTAAATATGGCCTGGCAACAGCAAAATCACTGGTATTTGTTGTGTTTGTACTGATTGTAACCGCTATTCAGCTTAAAGTAACAAAGAGTAAGGAGGTAGAGGCATAATGAGTAAGATTTTGAAGAAAATCAAAAAGATCAATCCACTTGCGGTTATCGTTTTTATATGCTCCATTTTCTGGCTGATGCCGCTTATCCTGATTTTTATTAACTCTTTTAAGCCGTACAATGATATGCTTCAGCATTTTCTGGCTTTGCCGAAAAGCTGGAGTCTGGATATGTATATAGAAACATGGACCAAGTTCAACTTTCCGATGTTAATTAAGAATACATTGTTGTATACTGTTTGTACGGTACTGATGATCGTTCTTCTGGCTCCTATGGCAGCGTATAAGCTGGCAAGAACAAAAAGCAAAATGAGTGGAATCTGCTTTGTTCTGATTATCATGCCGATGATGGTTCCGTTCCAGTCTTACATGATTACGTTGACAAGATTAGTTGCCAATGTAAATCTTACCGGCACAAAAATGGGTCAGATTCTGGTAAGCATTGGTCTTTGTATGCCACTGGCTGTATATATGATCCACGGATTTGTAAAAAATGTACCTCTGGAATTGGAAGAATGTGCATGTATAGATGGAGCAAGTAAGATTCGTACCTATTTCAGTATTGTTTTGCCTCTGTTAAAGCCGATTTTGACAACTGTAGTAGTTCTTGATACACTGGCTACCTGGAACGATATCATTACCAACCAGTTGATCGTAGGAGGCAATGCACGGGCAATGAACATTCAGAATGCGTTGTATATGCAGTTCTCTGCTCAGACCGCTGACTGGGAACATGCTCTTCCGGGTATTGTAATGTCCATGATACCAAGTTTGATTTTCTTTGTGGCAATGCAGAAACATATCGTGGGTGGCGTTACCGCAGGTGCTGTTAAAGGTTGATTGAAAGCAACATTGAGTATTTAGAAAAAGGAGAAGGTATAAGACAATGAAAATTGGTGTATTGATTGAACTTTTTAAAGATACGGACATTGATGAACGTTTTGCAGAGTTAAAATCTATGGGGATGGAAAGCTGTCAGCTGGTATGCTGGGACAGAGAAATTCTTCATGATGACGGCATGGCAGAGGCAGTGAATCAGGCGGTTGAAAAACACGGAGTTCATATTACTGCTTTCTGGTGTGGATGGGAAGGACGCAAAGTATGGGATTTCTATGAAGGACAGCTTACACTGGGTCTGGTACCTGTTGATTACAGAGTAGAAAGATTGAAAATGCTGATGGAAGGTTCTGATTTTGCTAAGAAAATCCATGTAACAGATTTTGCTACACATGTGGGGTATATGCCTGAAAATCCATATGATCCCAAGTATGAAGAAGTTCTGGTAGCCTGCAAGGCAATCGTGGAAAAATGTAAAGAGAATGGACAGAACTTCCTCTTTGAGACAGGACAGGAGACTCCGGTTACTTTAAAACGTGCGATTCAGGATATTGAGAAAACTCTGGGGAAAGGAAATGTAGGAATCAATCTGGATCCTGCAAACCTGATCATGTATGGCAAAGCAAATCCTGTGGATGCATTGGAAGTATTCGGAGAATATGTAAGAGGAATCCATGGAAAAGACGGTATGTATCCGACGGATGGACATTATCTGGGAGCAGAAGTTCCACTGGGACAGGGAAAAGTAAATTATCCGGCATTCGTAGCCAAATTGAAAGAAATTGGATATGAAGGCGATATTACGATTGAACGTGAGATTTCCGGGGAAGAACAGAAAAAAGACATTATCATGGCAAAAGAAACACTGGATAAACTGATTGGATAATTATTGTGGTATTTCAAAGAAAAACGGTACACAGTACGTGAGGGTATGGTATACTTTCTGTAGTGTACCGTTTTTCTTTGTTATAAATAGCAGGAGGTTAAAATGACTGATAAAGTATTATATGAAGAATTATGTCCGAAGGAGTTTGAAGAGAGAATTACCGTATGTCCGATTGCCTATCTGCCGCTTGGAACTCTCGAATGGCATGGTCCGCATTTGCCGTTGGGGGCAGATGGGATTCAGTCTCAGGAATTGTTTGTACGTGTGGCAAAAAAGGTAGGAGGAGTAGTACTGCCTAAATTATTTCTGGGTCCGGATCGCTATTATCATGATCCGGAAAAAGAATTTTATGGAATGGATATTTATACAGGGGGAACTGTGGTACCTTATGAAATGCAGCAACTTTCGGGAAGTGCATACTGGATGCCGGATCATCAATATCAGCAGATGATACTTCAGATTGCAGCAAATCTTTCCAGGGCAGGTATTAAAATTCTGGTGGCACATGGTCATGGTCCGTCTACCTGGCAGTTTTGTGATTTGAAAAACGAAATAAAAGCTTTGTATGGTATGGACTGCTATACTGCTTTCGATTTTCTTGATGATGATGTTCTTGGATATCAGTGTGATCACGCAGCTGCGAACGAAACTTCGATTACGATGGCGGTCCGTCGGGAATTGGTACAGATGGAGCGTATTACTTCCGGGAATGAAGCTCCGGTGGCAATAGCCGGACGGGATCCTCGTGAGTATGCATCAGAAGAATATGGTAAACAGGTACTGGAAGCAAATGTGGAAGTGATGAGTAAAGGATTATTGTCATTACTGTAAAAAATAAATGCCTTTCTTTCTGGAAACAGTTTTTCTCTGCTTCCGGAAAGAGGGCATTTTGCTTGTTAGACATCAAACTTCAGGACAATTTTTAATACATCTTGGGGATGTTCCGTGATGAGAGTCAGTGCTTTGTCGATGTCCTTATAACTAAAGGATCTTGTCATCAATTGTTCCGGATGTAAAGATCCGTCTTCGAATCCGGCGATAACTTCATCAAAACAATTATTATTGAGTCTGGAACCTACAATGGTCAATTCTTTTCTTGTGATATCAGCCATGGTGATGGCAGAAGGTTGATTTTTCAGTCCGATGACCACAATACGACCTGCCGGACAGGCCAGCTGAACGCACTGTTCAAAAGATGATGGAATACATACAGTATCCACAATTACAGGTATTCCTTCTCCATCGGTAAATTTATTAAGACATTCTTCCAGGTTTTCCTCTGATACAAGAACGGTTTCGTCAGCTCCCATAGATTTTGCTTTTTCCAGGCGTTCTTTTACCAGGTCTGTCATAATAACCTCTGCCCCATTTCTTTTGGCAACCTGCATAGCAGCAATGCCGATGGGACCGGAACCCATAATCAAAACTTTGTCTCCTTTGGTAATCTGACCTCGTCTGTTGATTTCAACGCCGATCGTGAATGGTTCTACCAGTCCAAGGTAGGATTCATCCATATCTATATGGAATTTATGTACATTGGAAGCAGAAGCAACCACATATTCAGTAAATCCTCCGTCTCTGTGAACTCCCATAACTTCCAGAGTGGAGCACACATTATGACGGTTGATCCGACAGGCGTAGCAGTGACCGCAGCTTATAACAGGGTCGACGGCTACCTTGTCCCCCGGTTTGAGATTTGTAACACCGGAACCGATTTCTTCTACAATACCTCCAAATTCATGTCCAATGACACGGGGGTATGTCGCCAATGAATTTGTTCCGTTATAGATTCCGATATCAGAACCACAGATACCGCCGGAAGTGATTTTAATAAGCACATCATCCTGCTTTTTTATACTTGGCTTTGGTACATCTACAATTTTTACATTAAATGGTTCGATTACTTTTATAGCTTTCATGCGGATTCTCCTTTTTGTATTTTATATGTTTCTTCTGATATTTGCGGTATTCTATATGATAGAAATATCAATTGATTAAAACTAATATATTAGATTGAAAACACAAAATGCCTTAAATATAAGGAGATTTTAGACAGATTAAATAGATAATAATCAAAACTAATATATTAGATATCTATCAAACAATATACCAGTATTTGGTAAAAAAGGCAAGCTGTAAAATCAGCCAATAATACGAACAAAAACTGTGGAAAATTAACAAGATAATGGATTCTATTGCAGAATGCTTGGATTTCCGGGGTGATTAGGGTAGAATAAAGTAATATATCAGATAAATGACGCCTTTCGTCTTTGTAGGTGGTACGTAAAGAGTTCGGAAAAAGATTGAGAAGAGGTAGAACATAATGAACATAAAGGTGGAAGAAAAGCGGAAAGAAGAGAATAATAGAGAATTCGCCTATCGGATTTTGCGGAAAAATATCATGAGTCTCCAGATCCTTCCGGGGGAGACTTTAAATGAAGGGGATTTATCAGAGTTATTTCATATGAGCAGAACACCGGTACATGAAGCGGTGATTATGCTAAAAGAGGAATCCCTGGTTCGGGTAATTCCACAAAGTGGTTCCAAGGTTACGCATATTGACATTAATATTCTGAAAGAAGGATATTTTTTACGTTCTGTAGTTGAACCGGAGATTATACGACAATTAGCTGGAAATATTTCACAGGAAAATGCAATGTTGTTGAAAAATAATCTCGAGCAACAAGAAAAGGTGTTACAGCAGGAAGACAATATTGATGACTTTTTTAAACTGGATGATAGGTTTCACAAAATTATATATAAAGCAGCAGAGAAAAAACTTGTATGGGATGCGGTAAAAAAAGTAAGTTCGCATTATGACAGGGTTCGATATCTGGATGCAATCAGAGGAGGAACAGATCTTCGGGAGATTTATGAAGAACATAAAAAAATATATCAATTTCTATTAATCGGCTATGTATCGGATTTCAATCTGAATGATTTTTATGAAAGACATTTGGGAACTTATAAAAAGCATTTTTCTAGGATTCTTGAGGATTCTCCGGAGTATTTTGATTTGTTCTAAATAATATGTAAAAGCATATTGACATATTGCGAATGCGTGATATGATATGTGTAGGTTAACCCTTACTTAAGATAAAATATTAATGGATGAGAGTGAGGAATATATTGATATGTGCAAAGCAATTCAGGATATGAGAGAAGAGGCAATGCAGACTGGAAAAAAGGAAGGAAGACAGGAAGGCAGACAGGAAGGTCAACAAATAAAAGAAAAAGAAATTATTATACGGATGCTGAATAAGAAAATTTTTACATATGAAGAAATTGCGGAGATAGTTAGGACTTCAGTAAAAAAAGTAAAAGAAGCGGAAAGTGAAATGTTGAATATAAAATAAGACTTAAATTTTATAAAAATCGCCTTGAGGACGTTATCTTTCAAGGCGATTTTTATCGTTTTTTGTATTGACAAGCGATTATAGTATTAGTATTATTACTAATAAGTAGGGATAAATTAATTAATACTACTTATAAGCATAACTAATGAATATTTATGAGCAAAGGAGACAAGCAATGGCAAGAGTAGGAATTGTTATGGGAAGTGATTCTGATATGCCTGTTATGAGCAAGGCAGCAGGTATACTGGATAAATTAGGCGTAGATTATGAAATGACCATTATTTCCGCACACAGAGAGCCGGATGTATTTTTTGAATATGCGAAGACAGCAGAAGAAAAAGGATTTAAGGTGATTATTGCGGGAGCAGGTATGGCTGCACATCTTCCCGGTATGTGCGCAGCTATTTTCCCGATGCCGGTAATCGGTATTCCGATGCATACAACTTCTCTGGGAGGAAGAGATTCTCTGTATTCGATCGTACAGATGCCTACAGGTATTCCGGTTGCTACGGTAGCGATCAATGGTGGAGCAAACGCAGGGATTCTGGCAGCAAAGATTCTGGCTACTTCTGATCCGGAATTGCTTGCCCGACTGAAAGCTTATTCAGAAGAGATGAAAAATGAAGTGATGGCAAAAGATGCAAAACTTCAGGAAGTCGGATATAAAAACTATACAAAATAATCTGTAAATTGCGTAACTGCAGAAAAAGCATATATGGAGGATGAAAATGGATTATAAGAAAGCTGGAGTGGATATCGAAGCTGGTTACAAATCAGTAGAACTGATGAAAGAACATGTAAAGAAGACCATGCGTGAGGAAGTTCTGGGAGGTCTGGGTGGATTTTCAGGAGCATTTTCTCTGGCAAAGATCAAAGAAATGGAAGAGCCGGTACTGTTGTCTGGAACAGATGGATGTGGTACGAAAGTAAAACTGGCTATGATCATGGATAAACATGATACCATCGGTATCGACGCTGTTGCTATGTGTGTCAATGATATCGCATGCGCAGGAGGAGAGCCTCTGTTTTTCCTGGATTATATTGCCTGTGGAAAGAATTATCCTGAAAAAATTGCTTCTATCGTAAAGGGTGTTGCAGATGGATGTCTGCAGTCTGAGGCTGCATTGATCGGCGGTGAGACAGCAGAGCATCCGGGATTGATGCCGGAAGATGATTATGATCTGGCTGGATTTGCTGTTGGTGTTTGCGACAAAAAAGATATGATAACCGGTGAAAATCTGAAAGCAGGAGATGTGCTGATCGGTATGGCTTCTTCCGGTGTACACAGCAATGGATTTTCTCTGGTAAGAAAAGTGTTTGAGATGACAAAAGAATCCCTGGATACTTATTATGAGGAACTGGGTAAAACCCTTGGTGAAGCTCTTCTTGCTCCAACAAAGATTTATGTAAAAGCACTGAAAAGTGTGAAAGCGGCAGGAGTTACGGTAAAAGCATGCAGCCATATTACAGGAGGAGGATTCTATGAGAATGTTCCCCGTATGCTGAAAGATGGTGTCCGTGCAGTGATCGAAAAAGACAGCTATCCGGTTCCTCCGATTTTCCCATTGATGGCGAAAAAAGGAGATATTGAAGAAAAAATGATGTACAATACTTTCAATATGGGTATTGGTATGATCGTTGCCGTGGATCCGGCTGATGTTGATAAGACAATGGAGGCTATGAAAGCAGCTGGTGAAACTCCGTATGTGATCGGTAAGATCGAAGAGGGAGAAAAAGGAGTGACCTTATGTTAAAAATAGCAGTATTGGTATCCGGAGGCGGTACCAATCTTCAGGCTATTATAGATAAAATTGATGACGGAAGCATTACAAATGCTGAGATTTCCGTGGTCATCAGCAACAATCCCAATGCCTACGCTCTTGAGAGAGCAAAAAAGCATGGAATCGAGGCCAGATGTATTTCTCCAAAACAATATGAAAGTCGTACTCAGTTTAATGAAGCGCTTCTGGCAGCTATCCAGTCTTATCAGGTGGATCTGGTGGTTTTGGCAGGATGTCTGGTTGTGATCCCGGAGATTATGGTGAAGGCATATCCGAACAGGATCATTAATATCCATCCGGCTCTGATACCGTCATTTTGTGGAACCGGGTATTATGGTCTGAAAGTGCATGAAGCTGTACTGGCAAGAGGTGTGAAGGTTACAGGTGCAACCGTGCATTTTGTAGATGAAGGTACGGACACCGGACCAATCATTCTGCAGAAAGCAGTGGAAGTACAGGAGGGAGATACTCCGGAGATTCTGCAGCGACGTGTGATGGAGCAGGCAGAATGGGTGATCATGCCGCAGGCGATTGATATGATTGCAAATGGAAAAATCCAGGTCGTTGACGGTCTGGTAAGAAAAGTAAACTAAAACTTTGATTACAGGAGTGTGAAAGCTGTCCGCTGCACACAATCCGTAATCACTTTTGACACTTGAATGCAGGAAAGGACGAAAGAAATGAAAGTTTTAATTGTTGGAAGCGGCGGAAGAGAGCATGCCATCGCATGGAAAGTGGCACAGAGCCCGAAGGTTGACAAGATTTACTGTGCACCGGGCAATGCCGGGATTGAAGAATTTGCAGAATGTGTACCGATCGGTGCAATGGAATTTGATAAGCTGGTTGCATTTGCAAAAGAGAAAGAAATTGATTTGACAGTGATCGGTATGGACGATCCGCTGGTTGGCGGTGTGGTGGATGCTTTTGAGGCAGAAGGCCTGCGTGTATTCGGACCACGCAAGAACGCTGCGATTCTGGAAGGTTCCAAAGCATTTTCAAAGGATTTGATGAAAAAATATAACATTCCCACAGCAGCATATGAGAATTTTACAGATCCTCAGGAAGCGCTTAACTATCTTGAGACTGCAAAGTTCCCGATCGTACTGAAGGCCGATGGTCTGGCACTGGGCAAAGGAGTACTTATCTGTAATACTCTTGAGGAAGCCAAAGACGGCGTGAAAGAGATTATGGAGGATAAAAAGTTCGGAAGTGCCGGCAATACGATGGTAATTGAAGAGTTCATGACCGGACGTGAAGTATCTGTTCTTTCTTACGTGGATGGAAAAACTATCAAACCGATGACTTCCGCGCAGGATCATAAGAGAGCCAAAGACGGAGATCAGGGACTGAATACAGGCGGTATGGGAACTTTCTCTCCAAGCCCGTTCTATACAGAAGAAGTAGATGAGTTCTGTAAGAAATATATTTATCAGCCTACTGTGGATGCTATGGCTGCTGAAGGCAGAGAATTCAAAGGTATTATTTTCTTTGGTCTGATGCTTACAGAAGATGGTCCCAAGGTTCTGGAGTACAATGCCCGTTTCGGTGATCCGGAAGCACAGGTAGTACTGCCAAGAATGAAAACAGATATTATTGATGTATTTGAAGCATGTATCGATGGAACCCTTGATCAGGTTGATCTGCAGTTTGAGGATAATGCAGCAGTCTGTGTAGTTCTTGCTTCTGATGGATATCCGGTTTCCTATAAAAAAGGATTCCCAATCAAAGGACTTGAAAATTTTAAGGACAAAGACGGATATTATGTTTTCCATGCAGGAACAGCCAAAAAAGACGGGCAGATCGTTACAAACGGCGGACGTGTCCTTGGTGTTGTGGCAAAGGGTGATGATCTGAAAAAAGCCAGGGCAAATGCTTATGAAGCAATCAAACTGGTAGAATTTGAGAACAAATATTACCGCAACGATATCGGAAAAGCAATTGACGAGGCGTAAGTATTCTAATACAGTTTAAAATTCATTGTATCTTTTTGCCGATGTGGGGCATGTACCCACATCGGCTTCTAATTTAATCGTATCTCATATCGGCATCTATCTGCCGGAAATCCAATGAAAAAGAGTTGCTGCATCGAGGATGGCTTGTGAGGTGGTTTAAAATTGCTGATTTCAAATGCAAATTTATAGATTGTAAAAATAATACAAATCTATATGCCAAGACAAGTATGAATCTTCTTTGTAATTTTTAATATTCCCCAGTCGCTTCATGGTAAGCCTCGCATGCGGAATCAGCCCATGAAGTTTTGTCTGCAGCAGTTACTTCTCCTGTCTTTAGATTGGCTGCATAGAAATTCAGTATGCTGGTATTGTCCAGTTGATTGCCGGTTGAATCATAATGTTCTTCGTAATAAACGAACAGATGACATTTTCCGTTTTGGGAAATGCGGTCATACGTAAGGGTTTCCCGTGTCGTAACGGTAGTTCCATCCAGTTCTCTGGTGCCTTTATCAAGAACAATATATATATTGCCTTTGGCATTGTACTGGACACTGTATTTTTTGTCCTGAGCTGCAAAGATTCTGTCATAGATTAACCGGGCAGCTTTTTCCGGTGCTCTTACGTCAGCTGCAGAGGAATCGGAGGTCGTATCTTGGTTGTTTTGAGCATAATAAGCTTCTGTTGATGTCCCGGAATCTTTCCATGTGCCGGGAATCGGTTTTCTTGCAAAAAACAATACAGGCATGCACCGATACGAAGGACCGGGATCTGGAAAACCGGCTGTAATTACCTGTATAGAGCCATCTTCAAGTATTTTTTCATCATCCATGGAAAAGAGACTCATGAGACTCAAAAAGAACAGGACACATAGAGAAACGATGACATAAACAGTCAATACAAAAATAAGAAATCCTTTTGCAAATCCATTTTTACAGAAACGATGAAGTCCCTTTATCATAAAGAAAAACAGAATAAACGGCGGAAGGACAATCAGAATCCACATAATAACAGTAATCCATGTACGCGGTTCCAGGTTTAATAATTTAAATACGATATAATTCAAAGCAGTAAAAAGCAGGAATGCAAAGTATACAATCCAGGAAATTATTAATTTTTTAGACAAAGAAATCCCTCCTTTTTAAATCCCAAATAAAGATGTTTGTTCTTTCGTAAGTTCTGCTCTGCCTGCAATAATACCACTTTTCAGTTCCGCTGTCTTCTGAAATTGAAAAATTGTAAAGATTCTGGGCTGCATGAATATATACGAAAACTTTTCATTTTATAAAGGAAATTGGGAAAATGTATGCAATAATATAATAAAAGGTAATAGTTACGTGTAAATGAGCAAGAAGCAGGGAGGTGTATGTATTGAATATCAGGGAAAGTGCAGAAGAAAAAGAGTACCGGAATTTGAGTCCCTATGCGTCACACAGCCGGGAATCCAAAGGCAGAAAGACACCGGAACCGGAGTGCGATATCCGGACGGTTTATCAAAGGGACAGAGACAGAATCATTCATTCGAAGGCGTTTAGGAGACTGAAAGATAAAACCCAGGTGTTTTTGGCGGCGCAGGGGGATCATTACCGGACACGGCTGACCCATACGCTGGAAGTCTCTCAGACAGCAAGAACCATTGCGAAAGCATTGGAATTGAATGAAGATCTGGTGGAAGCAATTGCTCTGGGACATGATTTGGGGCATACGCCTTTTGGTCATGCAGGGGAAGCAGCACTTGATGAAATATGCCCCAGCGGCTTTGCCCATTATAAGCAGAGCATCCGTGTGGTGGAACTTCTGGAAAAAAACGGAGAAGGACTGAATCTGTCCTGGGAAGTGAGAGATGGAATTCTGAATCACAGGACATCCGGTACACCCCATACGCTGGAAGGACAGGTTGTTCGTTTGTGTGATAAAATCTCGTATATCCATCACGATATGGACGATGCGGAAAGAGCGGGAATATTGAGTGAAGATGATGTCCCTATCACTATACGTGTAGTGCTGGGTGACTCCTGTAAAGAACGTTTGAATACATTGATTCATGATATTATTACAACCAGTTACGGAAAAGACAAAGTGCAGATGTCATCGGATGTAGAAGATGCCATGAAAATGCTTCGAAAACTGATGTTTGCCAGTGTGTACCGTAATCCGGCAGCAAAAAAAGAAGAAGAAAAAGCGAAAAGAATGCTGAAAGAAATGTATATATATTACAGCAAAAATCCGGATACCATGTCGAACGAGTACAGACAGCTGATCCGTCGGGGAGAGCCATTGGAACGGGTGGTTTGCGACTACATATCGGGAATGACAGATCAATATTCTATGGCAAAATTTAAGGAAATATTTGTACCGTCCGGATGGGCTGTATATTGATCTGAAATGAATACAATCCCAAACAGTTACGAAAAAAATCGAAATAAAAAAAGGAAATCGAAATTTTGTGGGGAATATAGTCTATGTGACGTTTAAATCGTGTGATAGAAAACTGTGGAGGAAACATGAGATATTCGGAAGATCTGATTGAAGAGATACGGATGA
This sequence comes from Lachnospiraceae bacterium, assembly GCA_004556655.1. Classification (GTDB taxonomy): domain Bacteria; phylum Bacillota; class Clostridia; order Lachnospirales; family Lachnospiraceae; genus Oliverpabstia. The sequence continues at coordinate 14,465 of SFGF01000034.1, forward strand.
GAAATGATATTGTAGATGTAATATCCGGATATGTAAAACTGCAGAGAAAGGGCAGTTCTTATTTCGGATTATGTCCGTTTCACAATGAAAAATCACCTTCTTTTTCAGTAAGCCCTTCCAAACAGATGTATTATTGCTTCGGATGCGGAGCGGGAGGAAATGTTTTTACATTTCTGATGGAGTATGAAAATTTAACTTTTGTGGAAGCACTCCGTATGCTTGCTGATCGGGCGGGCGTGGAGCTGCCGCAGATCGAGTATTCCAAAGAGGCAAAAGCACAGGCGGATCTGAAAGCTACACTTCTGGAAGTAAATAAGGAGGCTGCCAAATATTATTATTATCAGCTTCGTCGGGAGAGCGGCCGACAGGGTATGGATTATCTGAAAGGCAGAGAGTTGAGTGATGAGACGATTAACAAGTTTGGTCTTGGTTATTCGGACAAGTTCAGCAATGATCTATATCGTTATCTGAAAAACAAGAATTATTCCGATGAGATTTTGCGGCAATCCGGTCTGTTTAATGTGGATGAACGGAAAGGAATGTATGACAAATTCTGGAACCGGGTGATTTTTCCCATCATGGATGTGAATAATCGTGTGATCGGATTTGGAGGAAGGGTCATGGGGGATGCAAAGCCCAAATACCTGAACTCACCGGAAACAAAAATATTTGATAAAAGCCGTAATCTGTATGGATTGAATATGGCAAGAAGCTCCAGAAAGAAGAATCTGATCATCTGTGAGGGATATATGGATGTGATTTCCATGCATCAGGCAGGTTTTAACAATGCAGTTGCTTCTTTGGGAACAGCTCTCACCTCACAGCAGGCCAGTCTTTTAAAACGTTATACAGATGAAGTACTGATCATCTATGACAGTGATGAAGCGGGAGTGAAAGCAGCCCTTCGAGCTATCCCTATGCTGAAGACAGCCGGACTTTCAACCAAGGTAATCAACCTGAAGCCTTATAAAGACCCGGATGAATTCATCAAAAATATGGGGAAAGAAGCATTTCAGGAGAGGCTGGATCATGGAATGAACAGTTTCCTGTTTGAACTGCATGCGATGGAACAGCAGTATGAGATGGAAGATCCTCAGGGAAAAACGGATTTCTTTAAGGAAACGGCCCAGAAGCTTTTGCGTTTTGAGGATGAAATTGAGAGAAACAATTACATTCAGGCAGTGGCAGACACTTATCGTATCCCGCCGGAGGATCTGCGAAAAATGGTAAACCGGATGGCTATGAGAGGTGCGGGTATCCAGGAACCGATCAAACCCAAATCCGGATTGAATCGTTCCCATGAAAAGCAGGATGGTTATACCATGTCACAGAAGTTGATGCTCACGTGGATGACTTCGTATCCGGAGATTTTCGGGGAAGTTGCCAGATACATCAGCCCTGAAGACTTTACGAATCCGCTGTATCATACGGTGGCAGAAATGCTCTATGAACAGTATGCTGCAGGTGAATTGAATCCCGCAAGGCTCTTAAACAGATTCACTGACAGCGAAGAACAAAAAGAAGTGGCTGCTGTGTTTAATGCACAGATTCCTCTGGAGACAGATGAAGAACGAAAGAAGGCACTTCTGGATGTTATATGCAGATTGAAGGAAGACAGCATAGCACATCGTACTGCCCGGCTGGAGCCCACTGACATGCAGGGACTTATGAATCTGATGCAGTCCAAGAAAGAATTGGAGGATCTGAAAGCGGGTAAGCTGCATTTGCATATTTCTTTTAATTAAGGATAAAATATAAACAATCTATGGAAGGATGGAAAACAAATGGAAATGGATAAAGCTCAGTTTGCGGAAAAACTGAAAGCACTTCTGGAAATGGGAAAGAAGAAAAAAAATGTTCTGGAATACCAGGAGATCAATGATTTCTTTCAGGGAATCACATTGACAACCGAGCAGATGGATATGATCTTTGAGTATCTGGAGAGCAACGGAATCGATGTTCTGCGGATTACAGAAGAAGATGCGCTGTTAGATAATGACGATATTCCGTTGGAAGAGGAAGAGGTGGATATGGAAAATATCGACCTGTCCGTTCCGGAAGGAGTCAGTATCGAGGATCCTGTACGTATGTATCTGAAAGAAATCGGAAAAGTGCCTCTGTTAAGTGCAGAGGAGGAAATCGAACTGGCAAAAAGAATGGAAGCCGGGGACGAGTCTGCAAAGAAACGGCTGGCAGAAGCGAACCTGCGTCTGGTAGTCAGCATTGCGAAGCGCTATGTGGGCCGTGGAATGCTGTTTCTCGATCTGATCCAGGAAGGAAATCTGGGTCTTATTAAGGCTGTTGAAAAATTCGATTACACAAAAGGCTATAAGTTCAGTACGTATGCTACCTGGTGGATTCGTCAGGCAATTACAAGAGCAATTGCGGATCAGGCAAGGACGATCCGTATTCCGGTGCATATGGTGGAGACCATCAACAAACTGATCCGTGTGTCCCGTCAGCTGCTCCAGGAGCTTGGACGTGAACCAACGCCCGAAGAGATTGCGGAAGAAATGAACATGCCGGTGGAACGTGTTCGTGAAATTCTTAAAATTTCTCAGGAACCGGTATCTCTGGAAACCCCGATCGGTGAAGAAGAGGACAGTCATCTTGGCGATTTTATTCAGGATGATAATGTTCCGGTACCTGCAGATGCAGCTGCATTTACACTTCTGAAAGAACAGCTTGGAGAAGTACTCAGCACATTGACAGAGAGAGAGCAGAAAGTACTTCGTCTTAGATTTGGATTGGATGACGGCAGAGCCAGAACTCTGGAAGAAGTAGGAAAAGAATTTAATGTTACGAGAGAGCGTATCCGTCAGATTGAAGCAAAAGCTCTCCGCAAACTGCGCCACCCCAGCCGCAGCCGCAAGTTAAAGGATTATCTGGATTGATTCATCTTTCCAAACGTCTCCGGATGAATGCATCTTTTGTGACACCGGGCAGCCGGCTTGCGGATGTGGGAACGGATCATGGTTATATTCCTATCGCCTTGGTAATGGAAGGAAAGATACCGTCCGCATTGGCGATGGATGTCAACGAAGGTCCGTTGGAGCGCGCAAAAGAACATATCCGGGAATTTCAGTTAGAATCCTGTATACATACCCGCCTCTCTGATGGTGTGCTTGCTTTGCACCCCGGGGAGGCGGATTCTGTCCTTATCGCCGGAATGGGCGGGGCATTGACCATAAAAATTCTGAGTGAAGGGGAACAGGTACTGAAGTCTGTAAAAGAACTGATCCTGCAGCCTCAGTCAGAGATTGATAAGGTACGCCGGTATCTGGAAAAGGCTGGATATAGGATCATACAGGAAGATATGGTATATGAGGATGGAAAATATTATCCGGTGATGAAAGCAGTTGTTGGGGAAATGCATTATAACCGGGAAATTTTTTATCAATATGGGAAATTATTGTTGGAAGCAGGACACCCTGTTTTGAAAGATTATCTTGAGCAGAGACGGAACGTATGCGAAAATATCCGAAGAAAACTAATGCAGGATGGGAGAAAAGAAGAACGCACACAGAAAAGAATCCGGCAGATTCAGGAGGAAATCCGGCAGATTCAGGAAGCTCTGGCATATGATAGCATAGAGGTATGAGATATGACATGTAAAGAAATAACGGAAAAACTTGCCATACGTTGGAACCTTTCTTATGCAATGGATTGGGATAATGTGGGGCTGTTGGCAGGAAGAGAAGAGAAAGATATTAAAAAAATATTTGTGGCTCTGGATGTGACAGATGAGACACTGGAACAGGCTCTGGAATTTGGGGCAGATCTGATGATTACGCATCATCCGCTGTTGTTTTCTCCGATCAAAAAAATCAATACCGGAGATTTTATAGGAAGACGGCTGATCAGGATGATTCAGGCAGATTTGTGTTATTATGCCATGCATACAAACTTTGATGTGACCGGTATGGCTGCCTTGAATCAGGAATGTCTGGGCCTTCAAAATGCAGAAGTTCTGGAAGTGACATCACAAGAGCCCATAGAAGGAATCGGACGTGTGGGAGAACTGAAAGAAAGCATGAGTCTCGGAGAATTTGCCGGGAAAGTAAAAGAAGGTTTTCAGATTTCGGATGTACGGGTCTATGGGGATCCGGAACAGACAATTCAGAGAGTGGCAGTAAGCAGTGGTTCCGGAAAAAGCATGATAAAAACAGCACTGGAGAAAAAGGCAGATGTGATTGTGACAGGAGATATTGATTACCATTCGGGAATTGACTCAGTGGCACAGGGGCTGGCTGTGATTGACGCAGGACATTATGGAACCGAATATTGCTTTATAACCTATATGAAACAGGAACTTGAAAAAATGTTTCCTGATATGGAGGTTGGTGCCGCAGCAGTCCGACATCCGTATCAGGTTATGTGATCTTGAAAGCAGGAGGTGCAGCGATGGACGCAAAGAAAGAGACAAAAATGTGTAAAGTGACAATCTGCGGACAGAACAGGGAATATCCGGAAGGAACTGCTTATGGAGAAATCGTAAAAGAATTTGAGGAACAGTCAGAGTACCCGGTGGTACTGGTCATGGCAAACAGAAAACTGAGAGAACTGCATAAAAGGATTCACCATGACTGCCAGATATCCATGATATCCCTTGCGGATGACATTGGACACAAGACTTACAAAAGAAGTATGAATCTGTTGCTTTTAAAAGCAATCTACCATGTGGCAGGACATGAGAATATACGGAAGGTGGTTCTTCAGTTTACTGTCAGTTCAGGTTTTTATTACACAATTGACGGTGATGTGACGATTGATGAAGAGTTTCTGGAAAAAGTGGAAACTTATATGCATCAGCTGGTGGCAAAGAAAGCACCTGTCATGAAAAGAAGTATATCTACCTCTTCTGCAGTGGAACTGTTCCATCGCTACGGGATGTATGATAAAGAAAAACTGTTCAAATATCGTCGTGTGTCCAGAGTCAATATCTATAGCCTGGAAGAGTTCGAGGACTATTTTTATGGATATATGGTATGGCATACCGGATATCTGAAATATTTCAAGCTCTACCCTTATGATGAAGGATTTGTTTTGCAGATGCCGAAACAGAAAGCTCCGGAAGTTGTGCCGCCTTTTGTTCCTTCACCCAAGATCTTTCAGGTGCAGAAAGAATCGGAAAAATGGGGAGAGATGATGGAAGTATCCGTGGTAGGGGAATTGAATGAGAAAATTTCTCATGGCAATATTAAAGAACTGATACTGATTTCCGAAGCACTGCAGGAAGGAAAAATAGCGGGAATAGCAGAACAGATCTGCCAGCGGAAAAATGTAAAATTTGTAATGATTGCAGGACCTTCGTCTTCAGGAAAGACCACATTTTCACACAGACTGTCTGTGCAGCTTGCGGCACATGGTCTGAAACCTCATCCTATTGCGGTGGATAATTATTTCGTTAACAGAGAAGACACTCCGGTGGATGAAAACGGAAAGTATAACTTTGAGTGTCTGGAAGCGATTGATGTGGAATTATTTAATCGTGATATGAATGCTTTGCTCAGGGGAGAACAGGTGGAGATTCCCAGATATAATTTCCGGGTGGGAAAAAGGGAATATAAAGGAGATTTCCTTAAGATGAAGCCAAATGATATTCTGGTTATTGAGGGAATTCATGGATTAAATGATAAAATGAGTTATTCGCTGCCCAGGGAAAGTAAGTTCAAGATTTATATCAGCGCTCTTACACAGTTAAATATCGATGAGCATAACAGAATACCCACCACAGACGGACGACTGATCCGGCGAATGGTACGGGATAACCGTACCCGCGGAATTAACGCGAAGGAGACCATTTCCATGTGGGCTTCTGTGAGAAGGGGCGAAGATGAAAATATTTTTCCATATCAGGAAGAGGCGGATGTAATGTTCAATTCTGCACTTCTCTACGAACTGTCAGTTCTGAAATTATATGCAGAACCGTTGCTTTTCCAGATCGACAAGTCAGAAGATGAGTATTATGAGGCAAAAAGGCTTCTGAAATTCCTGGATTATTTTGTAGGAGTTCCCAGTGAAGATATCCCGAATAATTCGATTTTGAGGGAATTTGTCGGCGGAAGCTGTTTTGAAGTATGAAATTCCGTATTTGACGCAGAGAAGTGATTATGATAGAATAAACAATGTAAGTAGAATAAATGGTCGCGGCTGACATATGCCGAAAGGTGTCAGGTGAGGAAAGTCCGGGCTTCACAGGGCAGGATGCCGGATAACGTCCGGTGGAGGTGACTCCAAGGCCAGTGCAACAGAAATATACCGCCAGTTTTTTCTGGTAAGGGTGGAAGGGCAGTGTAAGAGACTACCGCCTCGATGGTAACAGCGAGGGCACATGTAAACCCCATCCGAAGCAAGACCGAAAAAAAGCAAAGTGGCTGCCCGTCACGCTTTTAGGTGGGTCGCTTGAGCCTGTTGGCGACAGCAGGATTAGATAGATGACCATTCACGACATAACCCGGCTTATCGTTCTGCTTACCTTATATGAAAAAAACAGCCGCAGAAGAAAATTCTGTGGCTGTATTATTATGAGACAAGGGACAAAAAGTCTGTCAGGGCATGCTTGCATGCCGATGACAGACTTTGGGGACCGCAAAAACATGAGGAAGAAGCCCGAATAGGGCGGATTCCGAATGTTTTTAGGATTTCGGGAGCGTGAAACGCGAAGAAATCCGTAGTCTCATAAAGATTGTTGGCTAATACAGATTAAAATGACAAGGGACAAAAAGTCTGTCAGGGCATGCTTGCATGCCGATAGACGTACAAAGGAGAGAATAGAACATGTTGCAGATCATTTTGGCATCGCAGTCTCCCAGAAGAAAAGAACTGCTTACACAGATTGGGTTGGATTTTGTTGTCTGTCCCAGTACTATAGAGGAAAATGTGAAAGACACGGATCCTGTAGAAGTAGTAAAAGAACTTTCCCGGCAGAAGGCAGAGGATGTGGCAGAAAAAGCAAAAAGCGATTATCACGGCAGGGATTTTCTTGTGATTGGAGCAGATACGATTGTTGTGTATGACGATAAAATTCTTGGTAAACCTGTAGATCAAGCGGATGCAGTCCGTATGCTGACGATGCTTCAGGGAAAAACACACAATGTATTTACCGGTGTTACTTTGATTTTTCATGAGGATACAAAAAAGAAAAAAATTACTTTTGCGGAGAAAACAGAGGTAGTGATGTCTCCTATGACTTCGGAAGAAATCAACTGGTACGTAAGTACCGGTGAGCCGATGGATAAAGCCGGGGCGTATGGAATTCAGGGGTTCTGTGCCAGATTTATCCGGGAAATACGGGGAGATTATAATAATGTGGTAGGTCTTCCGGTAGGAAGAATTTACCAGGAACTGAAGAAACAGGGAGGTGTTTTGTGATGGAAGAAAAAAAGTATCCAGGATATGTTCACCGGGTTCAATATTATGAAACAGATCAGATGGGTTGTGTGCATCATTCCAACTATATTCGATGGTTTGAGGAAATCCGCAGTGATTATCTTGCTTTTCTGGGTATGGATTATGACAGGATGGAAAAGGCCGGTATCCTCAGTCCGGTGCTTACAATTCAGGCAGAATACCGGACCATGGCACGGTATGGGGAAACCGTGGATATTCAGGTAAAAGTGAAAAAATATAATGGAATACGTATCTGCCTGGAATATGAGATAATAGATCATGATGAAAAAACGCTGCGCTGCCGGGGAGAAAGCAGCCACTGTTTTCTGAATTGTGAGGGAAAACCGGTATCATTAAAGAAAGTTCACCCGGAATGGGATGAAATACTTCGAAATCAAATATTTAAGGAGGAAGAATAATGGCTGTTTATTTTGATGAGAAGAAGAAACTGTTTACCTTGTCGACAGAGCGAACCACGTACCAGATGATGGTGGACAAGTTTGGAGTACTTAACCATATTTATTATGGGGAAAATGTTGGGCAGGAGGATATGAGTTATCTTCTGGATTACCGGGACAGTGGTTTTTCGGGAAATCCCTATGAGGCTGGAAACGAAAGAGAGTATTCTCTTGATACCAGACCACAGGAATACACCACAAACGGTGTAGGGGATTATAGAATCAACAGTGTAAGTGTGATCAATCCGGATGGAACGGATGCGGTGGATTTCCGTTATGAAGGATATACGATTTCCAAAGGGAAGTATCGTATACCGGGAATGCCGGCTCTTTATGGAGAGGAAAAGGATGCCGATACGCTTACAATACATATGAAAGATACAGTTACAGGACTTTTGGTAGATCTGTACTACAGCGTCTGGGAGAGACAGGATATTATTACCCGTTGTGCCAGATTTGAAAATACCAATATTGATCCGATCATTCTTGCAAAGGCAGCATCTATGAATCTGGATCTGATGCAGGGCGAATGGGAAATGATTCATTTCCACGGAAGACACTGTATGGAACGTCAGTTTGAAAGAGTTCCGGTTATGCATGGAGTAATGGAAGTAGGAAGTCGCAGAGGTGCTTCCAGCCATCACAACAATCCCTTTGTGATTCTGTGTGGAAAAGAAACAACAGAAGATTTTGGACCTTGTTATGGGACAGCATTGGTATACAGCGGTAATTTCTCCATAGAAGTGGAAAAAGATCAGATGGGGCAAACCAGGGTCAGTGTAGGAATCCATCCTGACAGATTCTCATGGACGCTTGAGACAGGAGAAGAGTTTTACACGCCGGAGGCAGTGATGACTTTCAGCAACGAAGGATTTAGCAGAATGACTTCGAATTTCCATCATACTATCCGGGAACATCTTTGTAGAGGTAAATACAAACATGAGAGAAGACCGGTGCTGATCAATAACTGGGAAGCTACATATTTTGATTTTAATAATGAGAAAATTCTGAAAATTGCAGAAGGAGCAGCCCAGCTGGGCGTGGAAATGCTGGTTCTGGATGACGGATGGTTTGGAAAAAGAGATGGTGACCTCAGTGGTCTGGGAGACTGGTTTGTCAATACGGAAAAACTGAAAGGCGGTCTCAAGCCGGTGGTGGACGGAGTAAACCGTCTGGGCATGAAGTTCGGTCTGTGGTTTGAGCCGGAATGTATCTCAGAGGATAGTGAACTGTACCGGGCACACCCGGACTGGGCTTTGCAGATTCCTGGAAGAAAGCCATGCAGAAGCAGATATCAGCTGATTCTGGATATGTCCAGAGAGGATGTGCGAGAATATCTGTATGAAAGAATAACGGATATTCTGGACAGTGCCAACATTGAATATGTAAAATGGGATATGAACCGTCATATCAGTGATGTGTATAGTGCGAAGTTGCCCAAGGAGCGTCAGGGTGAGGTAAGCCACAGATATATGCTTGGACTTTATGATCTGCTGGAACGTCTGATTACCCGTTATCCGAATATACTTTGGGAAGGATGCAGCGGAGGCGGAGGCCGATTTGATCTGGGAATGCTTTATTATTATCCGCAGATCTGGTGCAGTGATGATACGGATGCCATGGAGCGAGTGAAGATTCAGTATGGTACTTCCTTTGCGTATCCGATTTCTACAGTAGGTTCTCACGTGTCGGCAGTACCGAACCACCAGACGGGAAGAGTAACACCAATCGATGCCAGAGGTGTGGTAGCCATGGCGGGAAGCTTTGGGTATGAGCTCGATCTGAATCTGCTGTCAGACGAAGAAAAAGAAGAAGTAAAAGAGCAGATTAAAACCTTTAAGAAATACTATCCGCTGACTCATGAGGGAGAATACTATCGGCTGACCAATCCATTTGAGAATCAGCTGTATGCAGCATGGGAGTTTGTGGCACAGGATCAGAGTGAAGTACTGATTCAGGGAATGCAGCTGCATGCACAGCCAAACAGCCCGTCCCAGCATATCCCGGTCAAAGGACTGGATCCGGAGAAAATGTATGAAGTGAACGGCGAAATGATAAAATCCGGTCGGGCACTGATGGGTGGAGGACTGAATCTGCCGAGGCAGGAAGGCGACTGCATGGCATTTGAGTTTTACCTGAAAGCAATTTAGAATCGTGCAACGAATCCACAATAAACAGGAAACAAATCCCATAGTTTTTATAAATTATGAGGAATATAATGAATTCAGAACCTTTAATTTGGGGGATTCATTATATATGCAGGAGGTTTTTACAGATGAAAATTACTTTTATGGGTGCCGGAAGCACAGTGTTTGCACGAAATGTTCTGGGAGATTGTATGTGTACACCTGCTCTTCGGGAAGCAGAGATTGCTTTGTATGATATCGATGAGAAACGATTGAATGATTCGGAGATCATTCTGAGTGCGATCAACCGAAATGTTAATGAAGACCGTGCAGTGATTCGTACATATCTGGGTGTGGAGAACAGAAAAGATGCTCTCCGTGATGCGGATTTTGTTGTCAATGCAATTCAGGTAGGCGGTTATGAACCATGTACCGTTACTGATTTTGAAATTCCGAAAAAATACGGTCTTCGTCAGACCATTGCAGATACATTGGGCATCGGTGGTATTATGCGTGCTCTCAGAACCATTCCGGTTATGGAAGAATTTGCCCGTGATATGGAAGAGGTATGTCCGAATACATTGTTCCTGAATTACACCAATCCTATGGCTATGCTTACTGGATATATGCAGAGATACACAAAGATCCGTACCGTAGGTCTTTGCCACAGCGTGCAGGTTTGCTCTGAGAATCTGTTGAAAAAACTGGGTATGGAGGACAAACTGGAAGGCAGACGGGAAACAATTGCCGGAATTAATCACATGGGATGGCTCCTGGAAATCTATGATAAAGATGGAAATGATCTTTATCCGGAAATCCGCGAACGTGCAGCTAAGATGAATGCAGAACAGAAACATGACGATATGGTTCGGTTCGAATACATCAAACATCTGGGATATTATTGTACAGAGTCCAGTGAACACAACGCTGAGTACAATCCGTTATTTATCAAATCTAAATATCCGGAGATGATCGAGAAATTCAATATTCCGCTGGATGAATATCCGCGCCGCTGTATCAACCAGATCAATGGATGGGAAAAAGAGAGAGAAGATATCCTGAAAGACGGAAAGATCACTCATGAACGTTCTAAAGAGTATGCTTCTTACATCATGGAAGCCGTTGTAACCGGAGTACCATATAAAATCGGCGGTAATGTATTGAATAACGGCCTGATCGAGAATCTTCCTGCGGATGCCTGTGTGGAAGTTCCGTGTATGATCGATGCCAATGGGGTAAATCCGTGCAGAGTAGGAAGACTTCCGGTACAGCTGGCAGCTATGAACATGACAAATATCAATGTACAGCTCCTTACGATTGAGGCAGCTGCAACCAAAGATAAAAATAAGATTTATCAGGCAGCTATGCTGGATCCACATACAGCAGCAGAACTGAATATCGATGATATCAAAGCTATGTGTGATGAACTGATCGAAGCACATGGTGATTATATGAAGATGTACAAATAAGTACATGCCATAAAAGAAAACGATACAGAAAAAGAATCCTGCCGGTCAGGATTCTTTTTTGTGTGTAAGATAAAAAGTTTTGTATATTGTGTCAGATATTAAACGGGCTTGTTTTCGGTTATGCCATGGATATTATGCAGATTATCCGGAAAAATCGTCTTAGGCGCTGGATGCGTATTGGGATTTGGACTGGAATTTTTGTCCTTATGGCTATTAATAAAGTTTTAATGAATGCAAGTGAAGAAAGTGTTGCGCTGGGAAATATAGGATTTATTCTTGCAACAGTGATTATAATAAGGGTTTTTTACAGCTGTGTCTCATCTTTCCCAGTATGGCGTATTATACGGAAATAATGCAGTACGGCGGAAAAAGACAGTATGGAGCAGGGACATCTGCTGAACGAACTCTATGAAACAGTATCGGATGGTTATATGCTGGAAACAGAATATCGTTATGATGATACGTGGAAGCGAGTTTTTAAAAAACAGACTGGACGAATATTTGTAAGTATCCATCCAGTCTGTTTTTTATAAGTTTAAAGATTTCTTTTTCCAATTTCCTTTCTTGTAGCAGATAAATGTAATGATCGCTCCGCACATCCATGAAGTGAGCAGTGAAATCCAGATACTCTGGTACGCGCCGGTAGGAAGTTCGGGTGTCCTGGTAAAGTACGCGATTCCGTAGGCAAGGGGAACTCGTATGATGACCGTTGTTATTACTGAGATCCACATAGGCGTTACTGTATCACCGGCTCCGCGCATTACACCGGAGAGGGATTGGGTAACAGCCATTGCTATGTATCCGACTGCGAGAATTCTCATCATGTTGGCACTTAAGTTTACAAGCTCCGTTGTGTTTGTAAAAATTCCCATGAGATTCTTTCCGAATAGCAGGATCAGTGCTGTGATCACTGTGGAGGTACCGACTGCGATCAAAGTTCCCTGTCGGCTGCCCTGTTCCACACGGTCATAACGGCGGGCTCCCACATTTTGTCCGGAGTAGGTGGTCATGGTAGTTCCAAAAGAAAAATTCGGCATCATGGCAAATCCATCCACACGCATGATAATCACATTGGCGGCAATGACCAGTTCGCCGAAACTGTTAGTCAGAGACTGAACAATGATCATAGCAAGGGAAAAGATTGCCTGTGTCAGTCCGGACGGAAGCCCCAGACGGATGATCGTCAGGGTATGGCGTCCGGAGATTTTCAGATAACCGGTATTTAAATCAAAGATTTCTTTCATTTTACGGAGCTTTATGATGCAAAGGATGGAAGAAATAGCCTGTGCAATGACCGTCGCAAGAGCAACTCCGGCTACTCCCATATGAAAACCGGCCACAAACAAAAGATCAAGTATAATATTGATGACAGTTGCAACCAGCAGGTAAACAAGCGCGGATACAGAATCTCCCAATCCTCTCAAAATACCGCAGAGGATATTATAGTAAGCACATCCTGCAATTCCCATGATCAAAATCATAAGATAGGAATCGCACCAGTCAATAATGCTGGAAGGTGTATTCAGAAGTTCCAGAAGGGGTCTGATACAGATGGACCCGAGGATCATAATAATTACCGATGCGATGGCGGTAAGTGAAATACAGTTACCAATCGTACGGGAAAGCTCCTGGCGTTCTCTGGCTCCGAAATACTGGGAAACCATAACCCCTGCCCCGACAGAGATTCCCATAAATAAAACCAGCAGCAGATTCAGGATCGGGCTGGCAGAACAGACAGCAGCAAGTGCATTATCCCCCACATATTTTCCTACAACGATACTGTCAACAGTGTTGTAAAGCTGCTGTGCGATGTTTCCGATCAGCATGGGAATAGTGAAAATCACGATTTTTTCCCACGGTTTGCCTTCCGTCATATCGGAAGGCGCAAATAGTTCTTTTATTGTCATAAGAAACCACACTCCTCTCAGTGACCATTCTATCATGAATTGATATCCTTGAATATACTCAGAGGCTATTTTTTTCTAAATATAGAATTTTTAGTAGCATTTTGCAGAAGTCTCGGTTATAATCTATTTTGAACTAATGTGAAGAAAATGAATTACAGGGAGAAAGCTATGAGTAAGAGAAATGATGTACACAAAGTATTAATTATCGGTTCCGGTCCGATTATTATCGGTCAGGCGTGTGAATTTGATTATTCGGGAACTCAGGCATGTAAAGCATTGCGTCAGCTGGGATATGAGATCGTACTGGTGAATTCCAATCCGGCAACGATCATGACAGACCCGGGGATTGCTGATGTAACCTATATAGAGCCCTTGAATGTGGAGCGCCTGGAGCAGATTATTGCAAAAGAGCGTCCGGATGCTATTTTACCGAATCTTGGAGGACAGTCCGGATTGAATCTGTGCTCCGAACTGGCAGAAAAGGGAATATTGGATAAGTATGGTGTAAAAGTAATCGGTGTTCAGGTAGATGCCATTGAGCGCGGTGAGGACCGTATTGAGTTTAAGAACACCATGAATCGTCTCGGAATCGAGATGGCCAGAAGTGAAGTTGCATATAGTGTAGATGAAGCCCTGGCAATCGCTGATAAACTGGGATATCCGGTTGTGCTGCGTCCTGCTTATACTATGGGTGGTGCCGGCGGCGGTCTCGTATATAATGTGGAAGAACTGAAAACTGTCTGTGCCAGAGGTCTTCAGGCCAGCCTGGTAGGTCAGGTTCTGGTAGAAGAGTCGATTCTGGGATGGGAAGAGCTGGAACTGGAAGTAGTACGGGATTCTAAAAACAATATGATCACCGTATGCTTTATTGAGAATATCGATCCGCTGGGTGTTCATACCGGGGATTCTTTCTGTTCCGCACCGATGCTTACCATAGATGAAGAGGTGCAGAAAGAACTGCAGCGTCAGGCTTATAAGATTGTGGAAGAAGTTCAGGTGATCGGTGGAACCAATGTTCAGTTCGCTCATGATCCGGTCAGCGGAAGAATTATTGTTATCGAGATCAATCCGAGAACTTCCCGTTCTTCTGCGCTGGCAAGTAAAGCGACAGGATTCCCGATCGCTCTGGTATCCGCTATGTTGGCTTCCGGTCTGAATCTGGACGAGATTCCATGTGGTAAGTATGGCACACTGGACAAATATGTTCCGGATGGAGATTATGTGGTAATCAAGTTCGCACGCTGGGCATTTGAGAAGTTCAAAGGTGTGGAAGACAAGCTGGGAACTCAGATGCGTGCGGTAGGCGAAGTTATGAGTATCGGTAAGACCTATAAAGAAGCATTCCAGAAGGCAATCCGAAGCCTTGAGATTGGTCAGTACGGACTGGGATTTGCAAAGAATTTCCACGAAAAGACCAAAGAAGAACTTCTGAAGATGCTGGTGGTACCGACCAGCCAGAGACAGTTTATCATGTACGAAGCTCTGAGAAAAGGCGCATCTGTGGATGAACTGTTTGAACTTACCAAGATTAAACATTATTTCATTGAACAGATGAAAGAATTGGTAGAGGAAGAAGAAGAACTTCTGAAAAACAAAGGTCAGGTTCCGGCACCGGATGCACTTAGACAGGCAAAACTGGATGGATTTTCAGATAAATATCTGAGCCAGATTCTGGAAGTACCGGAAGAAGATATCCGTAACGCAAGAATCAGCCAGGGTGTGGAGGAAGCATGGGAAGGTGTACATGTAAGCGGAACAAAAGACAGTGCTTACTATTATTCCACTTACCATGTAAAAGATGAAAGTCCGGTAAGCAATAAGAAAGAGAAAATTATGATTCTGGGCGGCGGACCAAACCGTATCGGTCAGGGTATCGAATTTGACTACTGCTGTGTACACGCAGCCCTCGCTCTGAAAAAAGCCGGATTTGAGACCATTATTGTAAACTGTAATCCGGAGACAGTATCAACGGATTATGATACTTCCGATAAGCTGTATTTTGAGCCTCTGACACTGGAAGATGTACTGGCTATTTATAAAAAAGAGCAGCCTTTGGGTGTAATTGCTCAGTTTGGCGGACAGACACCATTGAATCTTTCTGCGGATTTGGAAAAATACGGTGTGAAGATTCTGGGAACGTCTCCGGCAGTCATTGATATGGCTGAGGACAGAGATCTGTTCCGTGCTATGATGGATAAGCTGGGAATTCCAATGCCGGAAGCAGGAATGGCTGTCAATGTAGAAGAAGCACTGGAAATTGCTGAGAAGATCGGTTATCCGGTGATGGTTCGTCCTTCTTATGTACTGGGCGGACGAGGAATGGAAGTCGTATATGATCCGGCAAATCTGAAGATTTATATGGAAGCAGCAGAAGGTGTAACACCGGATCGTCCGATCCTGATCGACCGTTTCCTGCGACATGCGATGGAGTGCGAAGCAGATGCCATCAGTGATGGTGAGCATGCTTATGTGCCGGCTGTTATGGAGCATATCGAACTGGCAGGTGTGCATTCCGGAGATTCTGCATGTATCATACCTTCCAAAAATATTTCAGAGGAAAATCTGAAAACGATCAAAGAATATACAAAGAAAATAGCAGAAGAAATGCATGTATGCGGTCTGATGAACATGCAGTATGCCATCGAGGATGGAAAGGTTTATGTTCTGGAGGCAAATCCGAGAGCATCCAGAACCGTTCCGCTGGTTTCCAAGGTATGTAACATTGCCATGGTACCATTGGCTACGGAAATCATAACATCCGAGTTTACAGGAAAAGAATCACCGCTGAAAGATCTGAAGGAAAAGAAAATTCCTCACTATGGAGTAAAAGAAGCAGTATTTCCGTTCAATATGTTCCCGGAGGTTGACCCGCTTCTGGGACCGGAGATGCGTTCTACCGGTGAAGTTCTGGGACTGGCAGATACTGTGGGAGAAGCTTACTTTAAAGCACAGGAAGCTACCAAGAGCAAACTGCCGCTGTCCGGTACAGTGCTGATCAGTGTCAGTGACCGTGATAAAGGTGAGGTTGTGGAAGTGGCAAAACGCTTCCAGGAAGCAGGGTTTAAGATTGTTGCTACCGGACATACCAAAGCACTGATTGAATCAGCAGGAATTCCGGCGGAGAAAATCTTTAAAATGACCGAAGGACGTCCGAATGTGTATGATATTATCACAAACGGAAAAGTAGATCTGGTAGTGAATACACCGAAGGGTGATGAAGACGGTCCGGATGACAGCTATGTGAGAAAAGCCTGCATCAAGAGCCGTGTACCATATATTACTACTATGGCAGCTGCACTGGCAAGCGCGGATGGTATCCTGACCGTACAGAAACAGGATGCGAAAGAAGTGGTTTCTCTGCAGGAACTGCACAGCCATATTCAGTAAAAAAGGTGAAAGTGTTTATCATTATACAAAAGAATAGTGAGTGAGGATACCCCGGGAATCTTATGTTGAATTCCCGGGGTGTTTATATAGATTATTGGAGGATATGGTTTATGATGGAAATGAAAGAATTCCAGCAGAAATTGATGGAATTATTAGTTAAGGCAGAAAATCAGGATAAAAATCTGAAAAATGAGGAAATCCTGGAGATTTTCGGGATGAATCAGCTTTCTGCCGATCAGCTTCAGAGTCTTTATGAATATCTGAGGATTCAGGGAATCCGTATCGAGGGGATGGAACTGAAAAAGATGGATATCAGTGCTGATCTTGAACCGGAAAAGGATGAAAAAGAGGCAGAGGAAAGGGAAACCCAGCTTGTTCCGCTGGAGATGGAAGATGAGGAATGCCTGAAAGAGTACAGATCCTATCTGGAAGTGATTCTAGAGGAAAAAGAAGGAGAGAGGGCACAGCTTTTGGCTTCATATGCAGCAGGCGACGGCAGTGCCACAGAAAGATTGGCCCAGTTGTATCTTCCGTTTCTTATGGATACAGCGCGAAAAATGTATAGAAAAGGTATCTATATTGGGGATCTGATTCAGGAAGGAAATATGAGTCTGCTCACGGCACCGCTGGAGGAAATGTCGGAACGTCAGGCGGATCAGTGGATGAAGGAACAGATCAAAAAAGGAATGGAGATTTGGCTGGAGGAACAGATCGATCAGAAGCTTCGGGATGATTCTATGGTTGAAAAGGTAAGAAAACTGGAGGCAGCGATCCGGGAACTTTCCTATGATGAGAATGAGAAGTTTACAATAGAAGAATTATCTGCTTATCTGGATATGGATGAGGAAGAGATCCGTGCTGTGCTCAGTCTGACGGGAGAGGGGAAAGAAGACGGACAGGAGCAGCAATAAACTGGTGACAGATGCAGATGAAGGAATCAAGTAGAATCTGCAGGTTATGAAATGTAAAATCAAAGGGGACAGAGTGTATGAATAATGAGAAAGAGAAAAGGGGAAGAAAGAAGAGAAAACATCTGGCGGTAAAGATAGCGGCAGTGCTCATGGCGGTAACCATGGTTGTACTGGCAGCAGTAGTTGTTTTGCTTTTAAGAAAACCATCGAAAACTTCTCCGGAGGAATTGCTGGCAACTTATGTGGAAAAATTGAAAGATGCGGACTATGAGGGAATGTATGAGATGATTTCCATTGAAAGTCAGCAGTATATTTCAAAAGAAGAATTTGTAGAAAGAAATCAGAACATATATGAGGGAATCGAGGCTTCTGATTTTGAACTGGTACAGAAAGAAGCAGAAGAAGAAAAAAATGATGTGATAACGATTCCGTACACGCTTTCTATGGAGACGCTGGCAGGTCCCGTGAAAGTATCCTGGAAAGCTTCTTTTACAGAGGAAGAGGAACGATATGCCCTGGTATGGACTCATGCGATGATATTCCCGGATCTGGGTGCGGAAGATAAAGTGAGTATCAGAAAAGAAGAAGCGGAGCGTGGAAGCATCTATGACAGAAACGGGCAGCTGCTGGCAGGACTTCAGTTGGCTTCCTCCGTGGGACTGGTTCCCGGAAAGATGCAGGAAGATGCTTCTGCTGATCTGGAAAAGATGGCTGAACTTTTGAATACAACAGTCGAGTCTATACAGAAAAAGCTGGATGCGTCCTGGGTGAAGGAGGATTCCTTTGTCCCAATCAAAACAATCGAAAAAGTAGATCAGATGGCACTCAATCAGGGGACTGCTTCGGAAGACATGGTAAAGCTACAGGAGCTTCATGATCAGCTTCTGGAAATTGACGGTATTATGATCACGGATACACAGGTGCGGGGATATCCCTTGAAGCAGGCAGCTTCCCATCTGATTGGTTACGTGCAGCCAATCACGGCAGAAGAACTGGAAGAACATGCAGGGGAAGGCTATACTTCCACCAGTGTGATCGGAAAAAGCGGACTGGAAAAACTGTATGAAGAAGAACTGAGAGCAAGTACCGGCTGGCGGATTTCCATTCTTGATGACATCGGGCAGGAAAAAGAAGTCATAGCAGCGAAACCTTGTGAGAATGGTAAAGATATTATATTGACGATTGATGCCAATCTCCAGAGGCTGCTCTATGAACAGTTTGGACAGGATAAAAGTACGGCAGCTGCAATCAATCCGAAAACAGGTGAGGTCCTTGCGTTGTTATCCACGCCGGGATATGATAATAATCTTTTTGTACGGGGAATGTCACAGGCAGAATGGGATTCTCTTAGTAATGATGAAAACACACCTATGCAGAACCGGTTTAAGGCTGTCTGGTGTCCCGGTTCTTCCATGAAACCGTTGATTGCGGCCATCGGTCTCACCACAGGAACGCTGGACGCAGAAGAAGATCTGGGACAGGACGGACTCAGATGGCAGAAGGATGAAAGCTGGGGAGATTATTATGTGACAACACTCCACGAGGCACCGGATGCCAGGATGGAAAATGCATTGATTTATTCAGATAATATTTATTTTGCCAAAGCCGCTTTAAAAATTGGTGCAGATACTATTTCCACACAGCTTGATAAGTTGGGCTTTGGTGAAGAGCTTTCTTTTGATTTTGGTCTGACACTGTCCCAGTACAGTAATGGAGAAGGCTTTGAGTCGGAGATCCAGTTGGCGGATTCTGGTTATGGACAGGGACAGGTGCTGGTAAATCCCCTTCATATGGCCTCTATCTATTCCGCATTTTATAATAAAGGAAATATGGCAGCACCGTATTTGAAACAGAAAGACAGCGAACAGATTTCTTATTGGAAAGAAAGTGTATTTTCACCGGATGCCTGTGAGATGGTGGAACAGATGATGACACAGATCATAGAAAATCCAAATGGTACCGGGCATAATGCAAAGATGGATGGAATTATACTGGCCGGCAAGACAGGCACCGCAGAGCTTAAGGTTTCCAAAGAAGACACGGAAGGAACCGAACTTGGCTGGTTTAATGTGTACACGGTTACAGAAGAAAATCCGATCTTGTTGGTCACCATGGTGGAGGATGTAAAAGACAGAGGTGGAAGCGGATATGTGGTTGATAAAGTGCAGCAGGTATTGAGTGAGTATTTGAGACAATAACGTTTGTGGATAGACTAATTTAACAGGTGAAGAAGTAGCTGTCAGAGGACTGGCTTATATGGCTGGTCCTCTTAATTTTTCAAAAATATTGATATTCAAAAAATAATTATTGTATAACGATAAATATATATTGACATTTCGGAAAAATGGTAATATTCTATTTACAAGTTAAGTATAACTGTCAGACTTGAAGGTCTGAACAGTTACACTGAATAAATAACAGATGGGGAGGATGAAATATGGTGGAAAAGCAGCCTGTAAATGCAAACGGGAAAGACAAAATCTTTGCAGTCATTTATTTTTTGGTAGGATATGGCTTGATCTATGTGTTTACTGAATATTGGAATTTTCAGAGGAATCTGGCACTTTTTACGGTGACTTACGCAGTAGTAGTTTTATGGTACCTTTGGCAGAAAGGTAAACACCCATCGACAGAGAGTTATTTCTGGCTGCTTATCATGCTGTCCTTGGGGATTCCTTATGCGTTTTGGAGCGTTTTACCTTTTCTTCAGGTGATTGGCTTGATTTTTGTTGCAGCGTACTGGACTTTATCAGTTTCCGGTCACATGCTCCTACAGGGAAAAACATCTCAATTTGTTTTTTTTGACTGGTGGAATTCGATTGCCGTGGTGCCGTTTTGTAACTTTACCTGTCAGTTTCGAGTTCTCTTCGGAAATAATAAACAGGATGAGAAAGAAGATAAGGAACATCAGGTTTTAGCTGTCCTGCTGGGAATGGTGATCGCGGTACCGGCGCTTTTGATCATACTGCCGCTTCTGTCCCTGGCTGATGCCGGGTTTGAGCGAATCGTAGGAGAGTTGATTGATTATATTGCAGAGCATCTGTTTTTGACGATCATGAGAATTATTCTGGCAGTTCCGGTGGCTTCCTATCTGTTTGGTCTGGTTTTTGGAAGCATCAGCGGGAGAAATACGGACAGAATCCAAAGGGAAGCTATTGCAGAGACAGGAAAGGCTGTGAGAAAGATTCCTGATATAGCATCGGGAACGGCGTTAGTCATTATTTGTCTGGTGTATGTTGTGTTTATGGGGATCCAGGGGGATTATTTGTTTTCTGCATTTCTTGGTGTCATGCCGGAAGGATTTACGTATGCGGAATATGCCAGAAGAGGATTTTTTGAATTATGCCAGATTGGCGCATGGAACTTGATCCTTCTGGGATGTGCAGGCATCTTTTCCAAGACAGAGACGGGTAAAAACAAAGTTTTTCGTATCATGGCCGTCTGCCTTTCTGTTCTCACACTGATGCTACTTCTGACAGCGGCGAGTAAGATGGTTCTGTATATCTGGGCGTATGGTTTGACGGTGAAGCGTGTATTGACCATGGTATTTATGATCTGGATGGGGTTCGTATTTGTCTGCGTGATGATTCGGCAAAAAAAAGAGATTTCTCTGGTTCGTCTCTGCGTGATGGTGGGGGCAGTATTTTTCAGTTTGCTGTGTATATTTCCTGTGGAAAGATGGATTGAAATTTATAATACGTGGCGATGAAGAATAGTATTATTGAAAACATAACCGTATATTGGTCATGATTAATACGGTTGAAAAAGTGAAAATGAAAATAAAACTGTATATTTGCCATGGATAATACGGTTGAAAAAAGTAAAAATGAAAATAAAGCTGTATATTTGTCGTGGATAATACGGTTGAAATATGCGAAATCGAAAATAAAGCTGTATATTTGCCATGATAAATACGGTTGAAAAATGTGAAATTGAAAGTATAACCGTATATTGGTCGTGATTAATACGGTTGGATAATATGATAATAAAACCTCGACCGTATCTTTGGTTCAATCCATACGGTTATGATTGTTCTTTTTGAGTTTTAAGCTGAATCGTAAAGGGGCTGTTGGCAGCCCCTTAAAGTTGTGTGCCGAGCATGGCACTAATCTTACTGGTGAAAGTCCAGTCACGGGTATTTACCGCCAAGTGTAGTGATCCACAAGTCGATACCAGTAATGGTA
>SFGF01000035.1 GCA_004556655.1 Lachnospiraceae bacterium
CTCCTGCACCGGCTAGTCCCTGCTGTGAGCGACTCATTTGACTGTATTTTTGAAAAAATATATTATCATCATATTTGTTTTCTTTCATCTGAATTCCCCTCGTTTAAAAAGTTATTTATCTCCGTTGCAATTTTTTCACTTCTTTATAAAGCTTCTCGGTCATATCGTAGCATTCAAAAAGTGAAAGACCGAGTACCAAAAAACGGACTTTAATCTGACAATAGTCCTATTGTCTCAATCGTCAAAAAAGTAGTTTCTTGTCTCAACCTATCAAAAGGCAGACTATAGTGGCAAATCCAAACCAACTGCCTCCTAGTTCTCAAATACTGCATTTATTCTATCACACCTCTTTGGGAAATACCATGATGAATTCTCCATAAATTGACAAAATCGCCCATGCCATTGCTGACATGAGCGACTGCTGTATTCTGATTAAATTGCTTTGAACATAATCTGCTTCATCGGCTTTTCGCCGTTTGTCTTATCAATTTCTTTCCTTGCCTGCTCCAGTTCTTCCAAGCGAATCATCTCGTCCTTGGCATCCTCCAGCTCCAGATGCGTGTAGGTGTTCATAGTCACACCGATGTCGGAATGCCCCATGAGGTACTGCAGCGTTTTCGGATTCATTCCAGCTTTCGCCATGTTACTACAATAAGTGTGTCGACAAACATGAAGTGTCACTTTTGTCCTCATCCACATTAGTATTCCTTACTCAAAAGGAAATCCGCAACATGCATGCTCTTAATCCCTTCGTAATTACCTCCAGCAAATTCGTCAGTTCTAAGAACGTATTTCGGATAGTTATCTTTAATTTCAAGTAGACGGTCATACTCTCTTCGCTCGGTCTTCTCAGATCGTATTTCCTGAGTAACCTGCACATACAGTTTTTCACCTTGACGCTGTGCGACAAAATCAACCTCACCATCTGCTGTCTTGCCTATATTGACTTCGTATCCTCGCCTACAAAGTTCCAGATAAACAACATTTTTCAAACTAGAAGCAACACTGTCCGAATGATACCCCAGAACACTATATCGCAACGCAGTATCTGCAAGATAAAATTTTTCCTGTGTCTTCAAAATTTCTTTCCCCTGCAGATCATATCTGGAGCAACGATGTAGCAGATATGCCTTTTCCAGTTTTTCCAAATAACTGTATACAGTCTCATTATCTATCTTTCTATGCTCTGCTTTCAAATAGTCTGAAATGGATTTTGCAGAAAAAGTATTTCCCACATTGGAAAATGTGTATTTAACCACTCGCTCCAACTGATCAACTTTACGAATCTGATTTCGCCTTACAATATCAGAAAAGATCGTTGAATTGTAAATATCGCGAACGATGGTATAAACCTCATCCTGTGAATAATCACGAAGATGTGTTGCCGGGAAGCCTCCAAGACGAATATAATTTGCAAGTTCTGCATGAACATCTTTTACTTCTGTATACTCTTTCCGGAAAGTCAGATACTCTTCAAAGGAAAGAGGGAAAATGCGAAAAGAAACATATCGTCCTGTAAGATAAGTTGAAATTTCCGAAGACATCATACGAGAGTTGGATCCAGTTACATACAGATCCACATCGTAATCACTGGCCAACGAATTCACAACCTTCTCCCACCCTTCAATTTCCTGTACTTCATCAAGAAAGAAGTAGGTCTTTTTGCTTTCACTAAGCTTTGCTTTCACAGCTTCAAACATCTGCTTTGCAGTCATATCCCCATATTCCATGGAATCAAATCGCATGGACACAATTTGGTCTGCCGAGATTCCTCTTTCGTTCTGCAGTTTTTCCATAATCATTTTTAATATTGTGGATTTTCCGCAGCGCCGAACACCAGTAAGTACTTTTACAAATGACGTATCTGTGTAAGCCATGATTTTCTCTGTATAAAGCGGTCTGTTAATCATATCCACCACCTCCATATCATTATATTACCGCAATCCGCCTATGTTTTCAATATGTTTTGCGGTTATAACCAGAAATTATTTCCAAATTAATAATTTATTTCGATTTTAAATATATTATTAGTTATGTACTTGTAATTTAGTCAACTGTACTTTAGTAAATTATACTTGACTGAAATCCAAATCATTTCTCTTACTGTATTGTATCCAAAAACAACCATACTTAAAATAATAGAAAACGTCTTCATATACCTTTCATGTGGAAAAATTTGAACCCGGTCATTTTTGACCGCCTTCAACTTCTCACAAAAAATCCCACCTACGCAAAGTAAATGGGAAATCATTCGTGCTATGCCAGAGACTCATTATTGTGGGAAAAGTGTGGGAAATTCATCTGCCAAGATGGCTGAAACCATTGTAAATACAGTTTTCCGGAAACTGTAGCAAAAGTGGCAAAATGCGGCAGTTTGAGACCAAGTGTAGTAGTCGATAGTAGTCAATTGGTAGTCGGTTTAGGGGGGTGCAGACTACTCGGATTTTTGAAGCTTTTAATGATAGAAAAGGTGAGGATGCAAAACATAATAATGCTTGTACACAATTAGATCCTATATATTTTGAAATTTCAGCAATTCTTAACGATACTTTCGTGAACAATAATCTGTTATTACAAATACCTCATTTCGTAACAATACTCAATTTATTCATTTTATTCTATCTACTCTATTTTGTTCTAATGCATTTTCGAACTCATCAACGCCACCTTCAAAAGATTTTAATAAATCTGGTGCCCTGATTCTCCGATATTCGGATATTCTCCTTTTGTAACATAACCCCGTTACAGGGAAACTAAGTTCAGAATTAAGATTTTTGTGAAACATGAGTGTTAAAATTTACTTGCTTGACCTGATTTCTCTTTTATGTTTAGATTTTCTTATCACCTGTTCGGTAGTCAGAGCACAAGTTTCTGTAACTGCGGAGGTTTAATATGAAACGATTCAAACAATATGATTTCACACAAAAAATCGCAGACCGTGAGTTACGATGTTTTTTGTTTCCATTTTTTCTTTCTGCCGGATTTCAATGTATATATGCCATGGTAAACACTGCTGTCGTCAGCAGGTATCTTAGCCAGGAAGCAGTTGCCGTGATCGGTGCATGTACAGGCTGTGTATCCATTATTAATTCTATGCTTCCGGCTTTTATCAGCGGATTTGGTATTTATATTTCGCGCTGCATAGGCAGCGGCGATTCCGAAGAAATCAGGCAGGGCTTTTGGGGCGCTGTGTATATTACTTTAGCCATAGGAGCCATTTGTGCTGCTCTGACAGTATTTTCCAAAGGAATCCTGCAGCAGGCTAATGTTCCAAAGCCATTGATGGCAGATGCCATTGCCTATTTCCGCATCATCCTTTTGGGTGCGGGTATTCTGTATCTGAAGCTGATACTGATCAGCACTATTCAGGGAATGGGAAACAGCACGATCCCGGCTCTTACTTCTATGGTGGGCGTAGTGGTGCAGACTTTGCTGGTTGTCTTTTTGATTGCCGTTCTTCACATGGGAATCGCCTCGTCTTCCCTGGCCATTCTCCTTAACAATCTGTGGCAGGTACTCGTCCTTATTTTGTTTCTACGGAATCTTTCCGGAGATAAGTTTCTTTTTACATTGCCTTCCCGTATACGGAAGGATCGTTATCTGGTGATACTGACCAATGGTTGTTCCAAAGGATTTATGTTTGTTCTTCTGTCCATTGGCAGCTTTATTATGCAGCACATGGAGAATAATCTGTCCACCGATATGTTAGCCGGAGATGCTTATTCGGACCAGTTTACTTCTCTGTTCACAGAACTACTCAGTGCCTACGGAACTGCTGCAGTTGTTATCGTCGGGCAAAATGCCAAACGAGGCAACTATCGGCTGATCCATGATTATATTGAAAGATTGAGCCGCCGTTCTCTGCCCTGGTACCCCTTGATTGGAATGATTTCTCTTGTACTTGCTCCTGTACTGATCGGCAGTCTGGCTGGGAATGGAGCATCATCAGAAGCCATCCGGGCCGGAATTCTTGAGATGCGAATCATTTTTATTTCTTACCCTTTTCTTACCGCTCTCGTCATTCTTCGATATACTTTACAATCCATGGGAGATTACCTCGCCATGCCGATATTTGGCTTTGTGGAAATGATAATCAACATATCTATGGCCATGATGATTCCTCTGATTGGTTACCCGGCTGTCTGCCTGGGTCTTGCCCTGAGCAGGATCGGTGCAGGAGTGACTGCCATACTCCGATATCGAGGATTCATGAAAAAACGATGCCCGTAACCAACCCAGAAGGAGAATATTATCATGAATGAACTGAAGAAAATTCTGGATGATACCATCCTAAAATCCCTGGACATGAGACCCGAAGTAAAATGGCTGCAGGAAAAATATGACCTTTTTATGCAGAAGAACAACCTGACTTCCAAAATGAAGACCGATGAACTGCTATATGAAAAAATGTATGCCGCGCTGCCGGAAAGGAATTCGCAGATGACCAAGCTGCGACTCTGGCGAACCGGACATCATATACCCTCTGACCGGAATCAGATCCTGATGCTGGGAAAAGCGCTGGGACTTTCCGGTGAAGATCAGCAATACTTAATGCAGGTCTATGCAGACCGAAGTGATATGATCTTTGATACAGCCTCCCTCGACAACGCAGCCTATCAGGAACGACTAAAGATGATGGACACTATGATCCAGGAATATCTGATGAAGCTTCATCCCGCGGAACTGATACAATTTAAGATTTTTTCAGGCGATCCACTGCCCAGCCTTCGTCATATTTATTTCAGTCATGCCTGTGAATATACATTTCGAAGTAACAAAAATGATATCAAAAACATTAGCCGTATGGCCAGTATCTCCTACGGCTCTGAACTTTTGAGAAACACAAAGCTATTGGGCGATATCCCGCGAAAAACAATGATTCGGCACATTCTTATCATGTGTATCCCTTTTATCAACGAGCGTGTCATAAATACGTATCTGTCTGCCTTTGGTTACTGTTCTCTGGATCCGGAACACACTCTGACCGGCGGAGAGCGATTCGATGCCATGTTACTACAGATTCTTGACCTGTACCATGACTGCTGTCAGCATAAAAGTCCGAAAGAATGCATCGAGTGGCTTCAGGGAGCCTTTCGCTATACCGATCAATACCTGCGCGCTCAGGGAAAAAACCGACTACGTCCATTCTATTTTAAGACTTTGGAAAAGGAAGAGACTTAATCTATGAAATACTTTAACTATCAGGAGCAGCTGCTTCTTTGGAAAAAAAGACAGCTCCTGCTGCAAAAAAAATTTGCCGATACGCCTCCCGGCTTTTCTTCAGAAGAATCGGAAAATGCTGCATGGCAGGCCTGGGAGGAAGAATATGCGTCCTATCTGGAAAACGGCCGCTACAAAATCAACGACACTCCTCTGCCCTCCGTTTCTCTTCCCCTGATCGGACGTGAAACAGAGCTTGACACTGTCCACGACATGCTTGCCTCTTCCCACACTGCTTTCCTATATGGCATCGGCGGAATCGGGAAGACTGCCATTGCGCTTCAATATATTGCAGATCATCGTCACGCATATGACCATGTTCTTTATGTGTTAACCGATAAAGGCATATCCCAGGCCATTTGTGACGATACTTCCATTTCGATTTCAGGACTCAAATATGATCGAAAGAAATATCCTGTCATGCGGCAATATTTTCGGGAAAAGATCCGTATACTGCGAGAGCTCAGCGAGAAAAAGAAAATTCTGATCGTGATTGATAATATGAATGTACCTGCGGACAAAGATCTCCGCCTGTTTCTGGAGCTTCCCTGTGATAAAATCATAACGACAAGAGTGAACTATGCGATTGTTCCGGAGACAGAAAAGCTTCCGATCAAAGCCCTGGCACCGAAGCATTGGCCGAACCTGATCTCTGACTACTCCGATGACTTAGATCCTTCTACCATGGATCAGCTCATTCATTACGCTTATCAAGTGCATGGACATACCTTAAGCCTTAAGATGGCATCAGTCCATGCCTCTTATGGAGAGCTTCCCGAGCTTTTGGACACTGGATTTGACATTACGTCTCTTTTGTCTGCTTTCCGACTGAAAGAAAACGAATGGAAAACTCTGTTGTTTTTATCCGTTCTTGCTCCGCAGGGAATGGAAAAGGAACAGTTTATCAGGATATCCGGAACATCAGAGAAAACACTCCTGGCGCTTCGAGATTATCTCCTGATTGATTTTATCCTATTGAATCGAACAGCATCCCAATCCACAGGCTGCGCAGAAAATATAGCACAGTCCACAGGACAAACAGCAATACCGGTTGACGGCAGCACCCTTCTTCGGGTACATCCGCTGATTTCTGAAGCAGTAAAACGCATCACTCCTCCAACATGTACCAACTGTAGCTCTCTGCTGCGTGGCTTCGCAACTTATCTATATGGGGATGGTCTTAAAATCGGAACCTGGAACCGCACTTATGAAGAAAACCGGGAGATGGAGCCGCATATTTTTTCCCTTTATGAGACATTTCCGGATCCAGCTCCCTGGCTGGGAACAGCATTCGAGGAGATTGCCACCTTTCTGTGGATTCAAGGCTATTATGATAAGGCTCTTACCTATGCTTTAAAAATATACGAGAATGTACTTGACTATTACGGTCCTAATCATGTAATGCCGGGCAAAGAAGCCCTGCGGGTGGCAGCCGTCTATCATAATCATCTGGATCACGATCATGCACTTGTATGGTATCAGAAAGGCTATGATTTACTGAAAGCCGTGACTCCCCAAACCTTTGAAGTACTCGACCAGCTCAGTATTGCCTGCGTAAAGCTGGCGAGAGGAGCCGGACACCGCGGAGATTCGGAAGCCTATAAGAAATACTCTTCCGAATACCGGCAGATTGTAGTTTCTATTTTACAATTCAAAAATGATCATCTTACAGATATGCAAAAACAGCGGCTTGAGATTAAACAGTACTATTTTCTACTGGAAGAAGCCAAGCAGGCTCTTCGTAATGAACACTTTGCTGTTTTCGAAAAGCTCTGTGATTCTATTGCAGAATGGATAGACCGAACTCCGAATCTCGGATACCGGAAAGTCGCTTTTGAGGAACTACACGTTTCACTTCTGATCCATAAGAATCAACTTGACGCCGCCGAAAAAGCAGCCAGAGAGAATGTGCGATCCACACTACTGTATCGCGGTGATAAATACAAGGATTATCTTTCCTGCCTCGAGGTTATGGCCGATGTGCTTAAACTTGAAAACAAATATGCAGAAGCACTTTCTGTATATGAAAAAATATTAATCCATCTGCAAAGAGATTATCCTTACGAGCAAAAATGGATCAATACTATCATGAACAAAATTTAAACCACCCATGCCCGGAACAGATCAGCGGGAGCTGTGACTTATATAAGTCAAAACTCCCGCTGAATACTAACACATACCGCAATAATATGCCATAGCAATGTCAGCAAAATCCACATACCCCTTACTGCTTTCTCCTGTTTTCAAATCACATTTTGTATCACCATATAAGACTCTTCAGTTTTTACTCTTTTCTCTCTTTTTATGCAATCCTTATAATCTGTTCATACAGGAGAATTTCTTGTGCACTTACATTTTTATTATCATGATAATGTCCAAAGAACCATTTTTTAAACTTTACTTTCTGCCGTATCTCTTCAAAGTACTCCGTCAAAATATCCCCTTTATAGGTTCCGTTACTAAAGGATGCAAGTGTACCGGAGGCACAACAATGTGATACAATAAAATCCACCGTATTATCATTGTCCAACAGATTTTTGTAACCTTCATTCATTTCTTCTGCTGAGGGTAATTCCTGCTCCCACCAACTCAGATGATTAATTCGATAAGGCACCCATCCCTTGTCCAATTTACGTTTCTTTTTTTTAAAATCAGGATCATCTGATTCCAGAATACCCCCATCAATATCGTGGCTGCTTGCCCCTCCAAAAGTAAAAATCTTTTTTTCGCCAATCTTGAAAACTTGTCCTCGCATTAGATGGAGAACCGACGGTCTGATTTTGTGAATTTTTCCACCATGCCATTCTTCTACGGGATAAGCATATAACCGGTCAAAGTTTTCATGGTTTCCATCTACAAACAATGTGGTAAATGTTTTACAATCCAACCAGTCCAAAAGCCAGGTTTCCTCTTTATTCTCCGTATCTTTATTCCATATACCTCCAAAATCCCCACAGATAAGCACATAATCATCCTTTGTCATCTCTTTTTGTTCCGGAAAGTTACGGGTATTAAAACGCTCAAAATTCCTATGACAATCACCGGTTATATAAATCATGATTTTACCTCGCCCATATCTGTTTCTCCGTTTCCACAACTCTGTTTTCCCGAATTGACTGATCCATCATAAGATACAGGTATGTATCCTGCAATGCCTCCTCCAGAGGATATACTTCCTCCCCGGTCTCCAGATAATGTTTCATTCCTTCCAGAATTCCTGCCATGGCGATCTCATCATCATTTAAGCGGATATCCTGGCCTATATATGGGCTTTTGTATATATATTTTCCATTCAGACTCAGTCCTCTGAGGCCATATCCTTCCAGATTGGAATACTGTCCCAGATCATCTCTAACAATAGTTCCCTGCACAGGGAGTCCGTCATCTCCCATCCATACCACCTGATGATCAACAACTTCCCCTTGATTTCCCCGGACACGGATATGACGGGTTCGGAAATAATTAAAATACTGTTCTCCTGAAAAATCAAAGAACCCCACTTTTCCATTATCAAAGGCAAAATCTACTCTTTTCTGCCTATCAGTAATGATCGTTTCTTTGTCCGGGTGGAGACCCTCTCTTCCGCAATGATAATGAACAGGGAAATCATATGTTCTTCCCAAAATTCTGCAATTTTCAAAGCCAACTCCCAGATATTTACGCATAATACTGATTCCATGATAATCATGGATCATAGATATATCCATATGGCTGATTTCTCCCAGCCGTTTTTCTTGAATCAGACGAATAACAGCATTATGATACGGCTGCAAAAAATACTGCTCTGCTACCTGGATCTTACCGTTATATTTTTGTTTCAGCAGATAGCATTTTTTCAATTCTTCAATTCCATCTCCCGGAGGTGTTTCACAGAGAACAGGAATCTGCTTTTTCAATACTTCTTCCAGATAATAAAGCACATATTGCCGTGGTACAAGAATCATGATAAAATCATACTGTTTTTCTAAAAAATCACCCATATTCCGATAAATCTTTCCGGGAAATTCCTTTTCTAACATTTGCGCACTTTTTTCTGTATGAGCAAAAATTCCCGCAACTTCCATTCTTTCCTGCAATTCCCGGATTACTCTCATATATCCATGAGCCCGCCATCCGTACCCTATAAAACCGATTCTCGTTTTCCTCAAACCCATTCCTCCACAATACCATTCAGTTGTCTTTCTATAACAGAAAAATCCTGATTCAAATCCAACGTCTTTACACTTATTCTATTTCCACTCATATGATACTCCTGATCCGGTACGATCTCTTCCTCTGTTTTTGCATAAAGAAGCATTCCGGAAACTTCATGAGGTTTTCCCTTAAGTTCCGCTTCTTTATTTTTCACATAGGTAAAGATCTGATACAGATTGCCGGAGTGCAGCGTCCGTTTATCAAATCTGCGCTGTGTCATATGCTCATAATACTTCGCATCTATGATCAACGTCTTGTCCCGGCAGGTAAGCATAATATCCGTCTGCATCACCGGCAGCAGATCATCCTTACCGTCATCCAGCTGCCATGGGATCCGGGATGCATTGGCGGAAAGTTCCGGAAAATGCTTTCGGTAATATTCCAGAATAAACTTTTCATACAGGCGGCACATCCGCTGTTCGTCCAGAAAATCCATAAGCTTCGTTGTTCCGTCCGAATTGGTCTGCAAAAGCCCCTTTACTATCAGATAGCAGACCGAGATCAACATACGATACGTTTGATTCTGTCGGTCATATCTGATATTCCAATTAACAGTATGCAAATTCAGAGTATCCACATCTGCAAAATATACCATCAGTCTGCGCAGTTCTTTCTTTCTGCTCCTGGATATATCGGAATGCAGCAAAAGCAGGACCGTCGATTTTATAATTCTGTTCATATAAGAATTCACTGAGAACTCATCATACGTGCAGATCATTTGCTTCTTCATCATTGTACCGTTTCTGACAGAATCTGCAAATTCCACCTTTCCCCGTAAAATGGAGCAACCTTCGTTCCTCAAAAGATACTCTCTTCCAAGTCCTCTCTTTATCTGTATGGAAATTCCCCGTGACAATATGGCGGCACAAAGCTCTGCTGTATTGTCAAATTCCTCCGTCGCTATACTTTTATACCCCTGCTCGCGCAGCACCTGAAAAGCATAGGATAGCATGTAATAAATATTTTTTATCGCTATCACCGAATCGCACCTCTCAGATTTTCAGTCCAATCTTTCACCTTTGTCGGTTCATCAAACCAATACTCCTTCAGAAGTGGACACAACTCATACTCACTCATCAAACACATACATTCCAAAAAATGCCAGCAGTCCATCCCCACAATTGTATTCCATTCCGCATTTATCCGTCAGCTTCCGCACAAAGATGCAGTAGGCTGACATACAGGAATACATCTGATCCGGAAAACGGCAGGGCTCATCTTTTGTCATCGCACAGGGGGAACAAAGTGCACAGCCGCTGGCTCCTATTAAAAATCCATTACAACATTCCGCGCGAAGACGTTTTGCCAGCCTGAGTGCTGCGGCATTATGTGCCGACTTTGCTTTCTTGATCGCAGCTTTATCTGTATAGTCCGGTATTTCCCAGATTGTTTCCAGTACCAGTGCTTGTTTATATGCCAGAACTTTATTTTTCATTTCTTCCGGTGAACCGCAAACTGTAGGGCACGAATAATTTGCATTATACTGTCCACACAAATTTTCTTCACAATATGGTCGAAATGATGGATCAAATGTAATCTCTTTTGTGTCTATGATTGCCGCATCTGCGAATTTTTCTTCCAGTGCATATTGTATCATCTGTTCCTTCTTCATCTGATTCCTCCTGAATAATTGCCGCATTACATACCTTTTTCTTCTTTAATCTCCCAGCTTTTCCATCCATTCTGCCTCTTTAAATCCCGGAAGAACAAAATCCTCCCCGATAAGCAGCGGACGTTTTACAAGCATTCCGTCCGAAGCTAAAAGCTGAATCTGCTCTTCCTCTGTCATAGAAGGAAGCCTGTCTTTTAGTTTTAATTCTTTGTATTTCATACCACTGGTATTAAAAAAACGCTTCATCGGAAGACCACTTCTGCCAATCCATTCTTTCAACTCTTCTTCTGTTGGATTCTCATTGACAATATGTCGTTCTGTAAAAGTAATTCCTTTTGCTTTCAACCATGCTTTTGCTTTCTTACATGTACTGCATGGAGGATATTCGATAAATAACATACTTTTCTCGTTCCTTTCTTAAAAAGTTCTGTGAAATCATTCTGATGCAATTATACTCTATCCCAAAAACGGATACAACTATTTTAGTTCATACAAAAGGAATCCTGCAAAGCAGGATTCCTTGTCTGTACGGATTCTGAATATATAATTCTCAGGCCAGTGCCCCACTGCTTCCTGTATAAAGCTGATAATACTTACCCTTTTCTTCAATCAGCTGATCATGTGTTCCTCGCTCTATAATACGGCCATTTTCCAGTACCATGATACAGTCACTGTTTCTGACAGTAGAAAGTCGGTGGGCAATCACGAATGTAGTTCGTCCTTTCATCAAACTATCCATACCATCCTGCACCAGCTTCTCTGTTCTGGTATCGATGGAAGAAGTAGCTTCATCCAGGATCAATACTGGTGGATCTGCCACAGCCGCCCGGGCAATCGCTAGAAGCTGTCTCTGTCCCTGACTGAGGTTTGCACCGTTATTGGTCAGCATAGTATTGTATCCATCCGGAAGTCGGCGGATAAATCCATCTGCATTGGCAAGCTTTGCAGCTGCGATAACTTCCTCATCTGTGGCATCCAGCTTCCCATAGCGGATGTTATCCATAACAGTAGCTGTAAACAGCTGTGTATCCTGAAGAACAATGCCCAGCGATCGTCTCAGATCCGCTTTTTTAATTTTGTTGATATTGATTCCATCATAACGGATTTTACCATCCTGAATATCATAAAAACGGTTGATCAAATTGGTGATGGTGGTCTTACCTGCACCGGTAGAACCTACAAATGCTATCTTCTGTCCCGGCTCGGCATACAGTTTGATATCATGAAGAACCATTTTATTTTCATTATATCCAAAGTCTACACCGTTGAATACCACATCTCCCTGAAGTTCCCGGTAAGTCGTAGTGTTGTCTGCTTTGTGATAATGTTTCCATGCCCAATATCCCGTATGTTCAGAAGTTTCCTGAATCTCACCGTTTACTTTTCTGGCATTTACAAGCATAACATATCCTTCATCTGTCTCCGGCTTCTCATCAAGCAGCTTGAAGACACGCTCTGCTCCAGCCATAGCCATAACAATACTGTTGAGCTGCTGACTCACCTGATTAATCGGCATATTGATACTTTTATTAAAAGTCAGGAAACTTGCAAGACCACCCAACGTAAGCCCTGCCACATGGTAAATAGCAAAAATTCCTCCCACGATTGCGCAGATTACATAGCTTACATTACCAAGCTGCGCGTTGATCGGTCCAAGGATATTTCCATAACGGTTCGCATAATTGGAACTTTCATACAGCTTCTGATTCAGTTCATGGAACTTATCGATACTCTCTTCTTCATGGCAGAAAACTTTTACCACTTTCTGACCTTCCATCATTTCTTCTATATAACCGTTTACTTTACCAAGTTCCCGCTGTTGCGAAAGGAAATATCTTCCACTCAGTCCGGCTACCTTTTTTGTAACAAAAAGCATGATTCCAATCATAATCAATGTAACAATCGTAAGTGGAATACTCAGAATAATCATACTGATAAACACACTCACAATCGTTATTGCACTTGAAAGAAGCTGTGGCATACTCTGGCTGATCATCTGACGCAGGGTGTCAATATCATTTGTATAAACCGACATAATATCACCATGCGCATGGGTATCGAAATACTTGATTGGCAGGCTTTCCATATGTGTAAACAGATCCACTCTGAGATTTTTCAGTGTGCCCTGTGTCACATAAACCATCACACGATTATATATAAATGTACAGATTACACCCAAAAGATAAAATCCCGCCACTCTCACAATCGCCTGCATAAGAGGTCCAAAATCAGGATCTGCTTTTCCCAGCAGCGGTGTGATATAATCATCGATCAAACTCTTCATAAACATGGTTCCCTGAACATTGGCAAGAACGCTGGCAAAAATACAGATTACAACCACAATCAAATGAATCGTGTATGTTTTGCCAATATATTTCATAAGACGCGCCAGCAGTTTCCCGGGGTTTTCCACTTTCTGAACAGGTCCCCTCGGTCTTTTCCCCATACCTGCCATTATTTCTCACCTCCATTTTCATCAAAGTCTCCGCTTCCCTGTGTCTGAGACTCATAAACTTCCTGATATATTTTATTAGTTGCAAGAAGTTCTTCATGAGTTCCAAATCCATTTACTTTACCGTCATCCATAACAATAATCCGGTCTGCGTCCTGTACACTGGAGATACGTTGGGCAATGATCAGTTTTGTTGTATTTGGTATTTCTTCCCGGAAAGCGCGGCGAATTTTGGCATCTGTAGCTGTATCTACTGCACTGGTAGAATCATCCAGAATCAGAATCTTCGGCTTTTTCAAAAGAGCACGGGCTATGCACAAACGCTGCTTCTGACCGCCGGATACATTGGTACCGCCCTGCTCAATATAAGTATCATATCCATCCGGCATTTTTTCAATAAATTCGTCGGCACATGCAAGTCGGCACGCATGCATACACTCTTCTTTTGTGGCATTTTTATCTCCCCAACGAAGGTTTTCCAGAATCGTACCGGAAAACAGTACATTTTTCTGAAGTACTACAGATACCTGATTTCTCAATTCTTCCATATCATACTCTCTGACATCCCGTCCGCCTACTCTGACACTTCCACCTGTCACATCGTACAGACGACTGATCAGATTTACCAGACTAGACTTGGCGCTTCCGGTTCCTCCGATGATTCCTACCGTCTCACCCGGATGGATTTCAAGACAGATATCTTTCAGTACCTGTTCTTTGCTTCCTTTTTTATAACTAAAATTTACATGATCAAATACGATTCCACCGTCTTTTACTTCTTTCATCGGCTGTTCTGGGTTTGCCAGATCCGGTTCCTCATTCAACACTTCTGAAATTCTTTCTGCACTTGCCATACTCATGGATACCATAACAAAAATCATAGATACCATCATAAGACTCATCAGAATATTCATACAATACGTAAGAAGACTCATCAGTTCACCTGTTGTCAGACTGTCCACCACAATCATCTTTGCACCCAGCCAGCTGATTCCCAAAATACAGGAATATACGGTAAACTGCATCAACGGTGCATTCAGTGAAATAATACTTTCTGCCTTTACAAACATTTTATATACATTTTCACTGGCTTTTGAAAACTTATTGTTTTCATAATCTTCCCGCACATATGCCTTTACTACACGAATACCTGCAATATTCTCCTGCACACTCGCATTCAGGTCATCATACCTGCGGAAAACCTGTTTAAAATATTTATTTACTCTGGTCAGCAAAAGCGCAAGACAGACTCCCAGTATGATAACTGCCACAAGATAGATAGAAGACAATCTGGCATTGATACTGAATGCCATCACCATGGCACAGATCAAACTTGCAGGTGCCCGGGTAAACATACGCAGAATCATCTGATATGCATTCTGCAGATTGGACACATCGGTAGTCAATCTTGTGATCAAGCCTGCGGTACTGAATTTATCAATATTTGCAAATGAATATGTCTGTATTTTCTCATACATGGAACTTCTCAGATTTCTGGCAAAACCTGCAGAAGCATTGGCTCCGCATTTTCCTCCCATAATACCGGCAAACAAACCTGCCAGTGCTGCAACCACCATAGCTGCTCCGACTACGCAGATATGACGGATATCCCCTTTTTCTACACCATCATCAATGATGGATGCCATCAAAAGTGGAATGATCATCTCCATAATAACCTCAAAAATCATGAAAATCGGGGTCAGAATGGAATCTTTTTTGAATTCTTTTACCTGTGCTCCCAAAGTTTTCAGCATCGGTCTCTCCTCCTGTCTGTCTCGCAGTGATCCTGCTCCACATTTAATCTCATTTTTCGAATTACCCTAAAAAAAGTATCCATATCTTCCCGGGATATTCCCTCTCTCAGTTTTTCCTCCATCCAGTCAATATTGTGAATGATATTCTCCTGAAGCATAATCCCTTTTTCTGTCAGCGTCAGCCTTTTCAGCCGGGCATCACGGAGCAGGTTTTCCCTTCGGATATACCCCTTTTTTTCCATCAGCTGAAGAATCCCTGTCGCCGTTGAACGTGCAATGGAAAATTCAGCCTCAATATCTTTCTGAAATATCTCCTGATCTCTCTTTTTATAAAGGAATCCAATAATCCAGCTTTGCATCATCGTAAGGTCATCCGCACCAGTTTCTGCTCTGAATACTGCCATTCTGCTGTGGATCTCATTATCCAGCCGCTTCAGTTCCATACCTATATGTTCCTCAGGTTTCACAGCGCACCTCCTGTTCTGCAATTAGTTCGTTACCGAATGTTCGGTACAGAACAATTATAATACATACATTTTTGTTGTCAATAGAATATTAAAAAAAGACAGCCGTTTTTTATATGACTGTCTTTCTCTTTTCCACGATATTCTGTTTTATTTTTCTTTAGAAATGATATGATAAGGAACTGCGACAAAAATTGCTCCGCCGATCACATTTCCTACAGTGGCCATCAAAATAGTATACAGATACTGTCCGATGGTAACTCCTCCGTTAACCACACCTACAAATACAATGCTCATATCTGCGATACTGTGTTCAAATCCACAGATCATAAATACCAGGATACACCAGAACACCATGATCAGTTTTCCGGATTCTGATTTTAATTTGATGCTGCACCATACGGCAAGACACACCAGAATATTACACAGAACTGCACGGAAGAAGAAATCCATCGGTGCCAGGGAGGCTTTTCCTGATGCGATCTGGATAAAGTAATTCGCTACCGCACCATCCGCTGCAGTCGGAACACCTGCAAGCTGGAAAGCAGCCACGCTGAGAAGAGAACCAATCAGATTACCAATCCAGCATACTACCCAAAGTTTCACTGTGTCACCCCAGGAAACGGTTTTTCTCAGGGATGCAGCTGCCATTACAAAGTTATTACCTGTAAACAATTCAGCTCCTGCCATCACTACCAGACTCAGTGCTGCGGCAAATGCAAAAGCCTGCGCAAGTTTTGTAAAGGATGTTGCACCGCCTGCTGAAACAGCCTGTCCCAGAGTAAATGCGACAAAACTTCCGAAAGATATGAACATACCGGCAACCATGGACGATATGAAATATCCCAGCGGATTTTTCTTTAAAAAGTTACTTTTTGCTGCGCCTGCATTACATACTGCCTGAAACTCATCTTTGAACATACTTATCTCCTCCTTAGATAATAAATGTTTTTCGCCCTCTTTTCATCCGATGATAGATGAAAAAAGGGCAGCATTTGTATTCACCAAATGCTGCCCAGACGGTCGGCCTGCTTCAGATCTGATTCCCCTGTGGTACTCCACACTTAACCCGTCAGTACTCAGATCCTCTTAAATTATAGTTATAAATTACCATGATTTCCCGTTTTTGTCAATTCATAATCAGAGAATTTCACCAAAAAATTTATACCATTCGCATAATTGCAGACAATCTTTTACTGAGTACCAACGCCAGTACAATTTTAATCAGATCCGGAATAATAAATGGAATCACACACCATCCAAGTACAGTGGCAAGACCAACTGCTCCGCTGCTTTGCGCATATACGATCATAAACCATACCGTGCCAATTGCATAACATACGATCAGTCCTACTACCATCTGAATAGCCAGTGCCCACGTTTTTCTTCCCATAAATTTCTCCATCCCCCACATTACCAGGGCAGATGCCAGAAATCCTACGATATACCCTCCTGTGTTACCAAAAAGAATACCGATACCCGCACTGAAGCCAGCAAACACCGGAACTCCTACCGCACCCAGCAATATGTACACAAGTACGGCAAGAGAACCTTTTTTACCTTCGAGAACTCCTACCGTAAGAAAAATCGCAAACGTCTGCAAAGTGAACGGGACAGTAGCCGGGATCGAGATCCAAGAACAGATTGCGATTATAACGGCAAACACCGCGATACACACCATATCATAAGTTTTACTTCTATTTGTTGTAGCTGTTGTTGACATTCTTTTTCACCTCCGCATTTTATAACAAAGATACCACAAGAATATTTAAATGTCAACTCATTATTGTTGTTGGTTAACTATCCTCTCATCGATTTTATATCATTCACACTAGTCGCTGTGATAACAACCTGTTACAATAAAAGAACAATATTTTCACAGAAAGGATTTTCTATATTATGAATTTTAATTTTCGTTTGGCTGATGATAATGATCTTTCAGATATTATGAAACTTATGAATCAGACACGAGACACGATTTGTCCCAAAGAATGGTTCGTAGAAGATACGGAAGATTCCGTTCGGCATATTTTAGCCGGAAATGGTTTTATCATACTTGCCATGCCGCAGCATTCTGAAGAAATGGCTGGATTTTTTATTATAAAATTTCCCGGACTTTCCGAAGAAAATCTGGGAAACTGGATTGATTTTTCAGATGATAAACTTCTTTTATCCGCCCATATGGAATCCACAGCAGTCTATCCGGCTTTTCGAGGTTATCATCTGCAGGCACAGATGGCAGCAGAAGCCGAAAAGCTTTTGCTCAAAATGCCTTATCGCTATCTTTTTGCCACGGTTCATCCTGACAACCATTACAGTATGAATAACATGCTAAGCCGTGATTATCAAGTTATAAAAAAAGCCAAAATGTATGGTGGGCTGGATCGTGCTATTCTTTTGAAAAAAATATAAAAGGGGAAGATTTTATTCGCTTCCCCTTTTATTCACATTTGTTATTTTGAAATCTTAATCAATTTGGCATTTATACTTTCCAGGAATCCTTCCGGAGCCATAGATCCTGCCATCTGCATCATAACTTCCGGTGTCATACCTTTCAGCATATCCCACATTCCTTCACCAGGAACAAGCTTCATATTCATGACGATCATGATTGCATCAGCAATCACGCTGATTGCTTCCGGAGATTTTGCGATTTCTTCCATAGTATCTTTTACACTGTATTTTCCTTCCGGGAATTCCATCGGAGCCTTCAGATCCAGATCACCTGCCAGCTGGAACCAGTTTGCCACACCCTCTGCTCTTGCATTTACTTCCGGCAGTACATAGATGGAAGGTTCTTTTTCCACTTTTTCAATTGTCATGGAATCTTTCAGATCACCTGCTGCTGCGATAACGGTATTGAATCCCTCTTCGAGAGCAAGACAAAATACAAATACTTTATCTGCAGATTTTTCTTCCACCAACTTGCCATTCAGATACAGTGCAACTGTCGGTTGATTGGAATATACACGGATTTCTGTTGTTTCACCGGCACGCTGTGCATAGCGTTTTCCGCACAGATGAATCATCGGCTTCTTGCTCCAATAAGCCTGATATACAAAGTAACTGTCTTTCTTCGTCTTGCGGTCCATCGTCATCAGACCTTTATTGTTACGACCTGCTACACCACCTTCATCTCGAGCTGCGCAGCCAAAGTCGAACATATTCCATACATGGCTGGACCAGAGCCATGGACGCTCATCCAGGACCTTCGCCATATGTTCATGATACAAGGCCTGATATTCTTCGCTGTAATCTTTGCAAGCAGGATTCGGGCCATGATAAGTAATGATTCCTTCACATCCATATTCAGATACACCAACACAAATATCCGGATGCACTTTATGGAAATTGTCAAACCATGGACCATTATCTTCCATTTTTCCGCCATACCATCCAAAATAATGATTATAGCTTTCTATATCGGTAATACCATGCATCGGGCTTTCCACCGGTGTCATAGAAACGTGTGCGATGGTGGTCAGTCTGGTCGGATCCAGTTCTTTACACAAAGCATTCAATTCTACATGATTTTCAACCAATTTCTCAGAAATACCACCGATTAGAATTTCATTTGATACTCCCCAGAAGAAAATGGACGGATGATTATAATTCTGAATAATCAGCTCTTTCATCTGGCTGATACAGTTCTCATGAGCAGCAGGATCCTGATTCATAACACTGATAAATGGAATTTCAGCCCAGACAGCAAATCCCATTTCATCACAGGCATCATAGAAATCCTGAGAATGCTGATAATGAGCAAGACGGATCGTATTGGCTCCCAGCTCTTTGATCAGTGCTGCATCTTCATAGTGTTCTTCTCTTGTAAGTGCGTTTCCTTTATAAAGGCGGTCCTGATGACGGCTCACGCCACGAAGAGGAGTCTCTACCCCATTGATGATAAAACCTTTTTTCGGATCACATGAGAAGTCTCTCACACCAACGCGTGCACTAACTTCATCATATGCTTCGTTACGGCGCTGCAGCGTAGCTGTTACTGTATATAAATAAGGATTGTCCATATCCCATCTGGTAACATCCGGAACATATACTGTCACTTTCGTATTGTCTGCCGGACGGGTTGCAGCAGCTACTTCTTTTCCTTCCGCATCTTTAATAGAATACAGCACAGTAAAGTTTTCATCCGGATTTTTCACCCATGATACCAGCTCGAAAGATGCGCCACCGCACTCGCATGGCTTTGGAGTCACCTGAAGTCCCGGTCCTCCATAGTATTCAAGGTCAAAATGCGTATTCGGAACGCTGATCAGATTTACACCACGATATAATCCACCATAGAAAGTAAAGTCAGCAGACTGCGGATAAACGTTGCTTTTGTTTTCATTGCTGCATGCAACAACCAGAAGATTTTCTTCTCCTTCTTCATTGCAAAGCTCAGTAATATCTGCACGGAAAGTAGAGTATCCGCCTTCATGATAAATCGCTTGGCTGCCATTCACATAAACCATCGCCTGCTGGCCCGCTGCAAGAATCTCAACAAACACTCTTCCACCTTCCAATGGCTGCTTCGGTGTTGTAAATGATTTTGCATACCAGTAACATCCACGGTCATATCCGCCATTTCCGTCATGACCATCGATCGCATTCCATGTGTGCGGAAGATTGATCTTTGACCAATTCTCCGGCAACACTGCCGGAAGACCTGCATTCTCCTGAATAAACCGCCAATCCTGATTCAAATTAATTACATTCCTCATTGTGTTCCTCCTATTCTCCTTATATGAAAACCAATTTCTTATGGTTTAATTTTAAATTATTAATATAATCTTTTGTAGAGATGATTTTTAGCATTTATGGTACAATTTTTAGGAAATTCCATAGAAAAGTCCTCTTTTGCTTCTCATTCCGGTATTGTGTTCTTACATAAAACACTTTATAATAATATCCGGACAGAAAATTTTCTATCCGAAATCAATATAAGGAGATTTTATATTATGAAATTTATATATCCTGCAGTCTTCCATAAAACTGAAAACGGATCTTTTAAAGGGTATTTTCCCGACCTCGAATGCTGTTATGGTGAAGGTGATACCCTGGATGAAGCGATTGAAAAGGCAAATGAAGCGGCATATGACTGGATCTCACTGGAACTTTCGGAAGAAGGACAGCTTCCTTCTATATCAGATCCTGCAGACCTGGAGCTGAACGAAGGAGATATCGTAAGAAATATATCCGTCAATATTCGATTTACAGACGGCTGGGATGAGTAGTACATGATATTATGATATAAAAAAGCTCCCTTTCAGATATACAGTTTTTATTATTAACTGTCTACCTAAAAGGGCGCTTTTTATTTTGCAACAACCTCTCAAATTTTTGTTAATTATACCGGATATGCTCCGTTTTCTTTGTCAGCTACAGTAGGATCCACTTTGGTCTTCTGCGCTTCACGATATTTAAAGAAATCAGTAGCAACCTGTGGGAACAGTGCGTAAGTAAGAACATCCTCATCCTGCTCGGACCACTGTGCCATTTCACTTCTCAAAGTATCCAATTCGTTCGGAATCAGATCCGCCGGACGACAGGTGATAGGTTCTTTGTCTCCGATACATTTCTTCTGTACTTCCGGATCAAACGGTTTTACTGTAGCACCATACTCACCGGACAGAATCGCTTTGGTCTCTTTTGTAACCATTTTATATCTTTCGCCCATCAGTACGTTAAATACTGCCTGTGTACCTACGATCTGGGAAGACGGTGTAACTAGAGGCGGCTCACCAAGATCTTTTCTTACACGCGGTACTTCTTCCAGTACATCATAATATTTATCTTCTGCATGCTGTTCTTTCAACTGAGAAGTCAGGTTGGAGAGCATACCGCCCGGTACCTGATACAGAAGAGTTTTAATATTTACACCCATATTCTTCGGATTCAACAGACCGCTGTCAAGAGCCTCGTCACGGATCGGACGGAAGTAATCAGCAATCTCTGCCAGTAGGTTCTGGTCAAATCCCGTATCGTATGGTGTACCCTTGAAGGTCTCAACCATAACCTCTGTTGCAGGCTGAGAAGTACCCAGAGCAAATGGTGACATAGCTGTATCGATTACATCAACGCCAGCTTCTACAGCTTTCAGATATGTCATAGAAGCCACACCGGAAGTATAATGTGTATGAAGCTGAATCGGAATATTAACAGTTTCTTTCAGAGCTTTTACAAGTTCTGTTGCTTTATATGGAAGCAGCAGACCAGCCATATCTTTGATACAAATAGAATCTGCACCCATCTCCTCAATCTGTTTTGCGATACTGGTCCAGTATTCCAGAGTATAAGCATCACCTAAAGTATAAGACAGAGCAACTTGTGCATGTCCTTTTTCTTTGTTTGCTGCTTTAACTGCTGTCTGCAGGTTTCTCATATCATTCAGACAGTCAAAGATACGAATAATGTCGATACCATTTGCGATAGACTTCTGTACAAAATATTCTACCACATCATCTGCATACGGACGATATCCCAGAATATTCTGTCCACGGAACAGCATCTGCAGTTTCGTATTTTTAAATCCATCACGGAATTTGCGAAGTCTCTCCCATGGATCTTCTTTCAGGAAACGAAGAGAAGCATCAAAGGTAGCTCCACCCCAGCACTCTACGGAATGATATCCAACTTTATCCATTTTTTCTACGATCGGCAGCATCTGCTCTGTTGTCATTCTTGTGGCAATCAGAGACTGATGCGCATCACGCAGAATTGTTTCAGTAATTTTAATTGGTTTTTTAGCAATTTCTGACATATTCTTATTCCTTTCTAATTATTATATAAAGGCTCTCACAATGCCTATACTCCAAATACTGCCATGAAAGTACCGGCTGCTACAGCTGTACCGATAACACCTGCCACGTTCGGTCCCATCGCATGCATCAGCAGGAAGTTTGTAGGATCTGCTTCCGCTCCGACTTTCTGAGATACGCGGGCTGCCATAGGAACGGCTGATACACCTGCCGAACCTATCAGAGGATTAATCTTTCCGCCGGACAGCTTGCACATTACTTTACCAAACAGGACACCACCTGCGGTACCAACTGCAAACGCTACCAGACCAAGAGCAACGATTTTCAGGGTGTCAACATTCAGGAATGCTTCTGCACTTGTGGATGCACCTACAGAAGTACCAAGCAAAATAACTACAATGTACATAAGTGCGTTGGAAGCAGTCTCTGTAAGCTGTTTTACAACTCCTGACTCTCTGAACAGGTTACCTAACATCAGCATACCAACCAGTGGAGCTGTAGTAGGAAGAATCATACAAACCACGATAGTAATAACGATCGGGAATAAGATTTTTTCCAGTTTGGAAACAGGACGAAGCTGTTCCATCTT
Source organism: Lachnospiraceae bacterium (assembly GCA_004556655.1). Lineage (GTDB taxonomy): Bacteria > Bacillota > Clostridia > Lachnospirales > Lachnospiraceae > Oliverpabstia. Next base: position 23,044 of record SFGF01000035.1, read on the forward strand.
GATTTTTCTTTCTTTTTCTGTAGTAAGAAGTTTCATGATCGGCGGCTGAATGATCGGAACCAGTGACATATAAGAATAAGCTGCTACCGCAATCGGTCCCATCAGGTTTGTCTGTCCCAGTTTACCTGCAAGGAAAATGGATGTAGGACCATCGGCTCCACCGATGATGGAGATAGCTGCTGCGGCTTTTCCGTTAAACCCAAGAAGGATCGCCAGGAAATATGCACTGTAGATACCAAGCTGAGCTGCCGCACCCAGAATAAAACTTTTGGGGTTTGCAATCAGAGGACCAAAATCTGTCATGGCTCCAACGCCCATAAAGATCAAAGACGGAAGAATACTCCACTCATCCAGAATAAAGAAATAGTGAAGAAGCCCGCCTGCATGCTCGATACCCATCGCATCTACATAAGGATCAGCCATAATATCCGGATAAATATTAACCAACAGCATACCAAATGCGATCGGAACCAGAAGCAATGGTTCAAAACCGTGTCTGATTGCCAGATACAGGAAGACCAAAGCAACCACGATCATCACATAGTTGCCCCATTCAAGGTTCATGAATGCGGTCTGGTCCCATAAGTTTGACAATGTATTCATTATACTCATGCTATTACCTCCCGTTGTTAGCAAGTTCTGTTTAGTTCAGAGAAGCTAAAGAATCACCGGACTCTACTGCATCACCAACAGACACATCAATGCTTGCAACGGTACCATCCTGAGGAGCTACTACCGGAATTTCCATCTTCATAGCTTCCAGAATGATGATCGGATCACCGGCTTTTACTGCCTGTCCAACGCTTGCTTCTACTTTAAATACTTTACCAGGTACGGAAGCAGTTACTGCTACTGCGCCGGCTGCTGCAGGTGCTGCTGCCTTTGGAGCCGGAGCTGCAGGTGCTGCTTTCGGAGCTGCAGCTGGTGCTGCTGCAGGTGCGCCGCTTGTCTGTCCTTCTTCAACAGTTACATTGTATACATTGCCATTTACAGTAATTGTATAAGTTTTCATGTGATATTCCTCCTTGAACTCAGGCTCTCTGCCATTTACTTCTGTTTACTTTTTTGATAGAACGTACCACAAAGCTGTCTGTGGATGTATTCTCAGATGCAGCGATTGCTGCGGATATTACTGCTACCAGCTCAAGATCATCAACCAGATTCTCTTCTGCTGCAGGTACTGCTTTCACCGGTGCCGGTGCTGCTTTTGCCGGCTGCTGTACCGGTTTTTCATCTTTCTTTGTTCCGATCCGGTTCACATATTTGAACAGAGAAATAACAAAAATCAGAAAAATAAGTACAACGAATACGGTACCTACACCCATCACTGTGTTGATACCAGCACCTTTCATGTTTCCGGCAAATGTTTCCGTCTCCGTAATTGTCATATAAGCCGGTACCATCTGGTCATAATCTTTGTTGTAGTTAAATACAACAGCAATATCACCGGTATTTTTTTCAAAAGTTGCAGGGATTGTTACAGTAACCTGGTCTTCTTCACGGTCGATGTCGGCTTCCGCTTCATCCATCCCCTGATAAGCACCCAGAATATCTGTCTGTTCATCCCATTCAATAACTGCCAGTCTGGTGAAATCATCTCTGTTTTCTTTATAAGCCTCAAGCGTTGCATCATCAAAGCTTGCAAGAGACAGCACTGCGCTTTGAGAAACTGCAATACAATTATCAGCCATCTCATCGGTAATTGTCTGGAAAGTTTCTTCCTCCTCTTTACCGCACGCAGTGAACGCAAAGGCACAGATAATAACCATCATCAGACTTGCGATTTTTTTCCATGTCTGCTTCATATGCTCACCTCATTAAACTGTTCCATGTTTTTTACTCGGACGATCCTCTCGCTTTGTATAAAGCATTTCGAAAGCACCAATCACATATTTTCTTGTATCCTCAGCTTCGATGATCGTATCCACATATCCTCTTCTTGCTGCGGACAGTACGCTGGACTGTAAAGTTGCATATTCTGCTGCTTTTTCATTGATTGTAGCAATATCAGAATCCGCATACATGATCTTTGCTGCCAGTTTGGCATCCATCATACCGATTTCTGCGGTAGGCCATGCATATACCATATCTGCACCGATGGATTTGCTGTTCATTGCCAGGTAAGCGCTTCCGTAAGCTTTTCCTACGATAACATTTACCTTCGGCACGGTAGCATTTGCAAATGCATAGGTCAGCTGAGCCACTGCTTTTGCCATATTTGCTTCGGAACATTTGGTTGCTTTAAAACCTGTAACATTCGTCAGGGTAAGTACCGGAATATTGAAAGCATCACAGAAATTCACAAATTCTGCCGCTTTTTTTGCTCCTCTTACAGAAAGGACGGAATCCATACTTTCAACAAGAGTTCCCTCTGCATCATATATTTCACTTCTATTGGCTACAGCACCTACAGTTGTTCCATTCAGTTTGATAAAGCCACATACCATATCCTTTGCGTAATCAGCCTTTACTTCAAAGAATACATTGTTATCACTGATCTGTGACAGTGCGATAGACGTATCCCCTGCACAATTTGCCAGATCCTTGCATACTCTGTTCAAATCATCTGTACACTCTTCGTAGGACATGTCATCTTCATTGTTTGCCGGAAGCAGTGATACCAGAGCACGGATCTGAGCCAGTACATCTGCCTCGCTTCCTCTAAAATCAACAAGACCTGCTTCTTTTCCCTGATATTCTGCAGAAGAAGTATCACATTTGGAAATCTCATTGCCCTCGATCGCATTCGGAGAATTTACAAATAATTTTCCTTTTTTATCTTCCATCAGAGTAAAGTCTGTCAATGCGGGAATCAGTGCCATTCCGCCGCCGCAGGTTCCAAAGATACCTGTAATCTGAGGAATCACACCACTTGCCTTTGTCTGCTGCATGTAAATCTCACCGAAACCATTCAGTGCATCTGTAGCTTCCTGCAGACGTAAACCTGCACAGTCAACCAAACCAATGACAGGTGCCCCTGTTTTCATTGCAAAATCATACAGTCTTGCAATTTTCTTTGCATGCATCTCACCGATTGTTCCGTTCAGTACCGATACATCCTGGCTGTAAACATATACCAGGTTGCCGTCGATCACACCGTAACCGGTTATGACTCCATCAGAAGGTGTCTCTTTTGCAGATAAGTTGAAATCTGTATTTCTTGCTGTGATCTGTCCACCGATTTCAACAAAACTGTTTGCATCAAGTAAAGAAGCAATTCTTGTACTTGCTGCGCTTTGTGCTGTATTGCTCATTCTTCAGCCCTCCATTTTCTATTATAAAATTATGTGAAAACAAATTTCAGCCAATTATAATTTTACTATTTTTCTCTTTTTTTTTCAATAGCTTTTGACAAAAAAATGACGATATCATCCAATTGTCTAATATAATGTCAGATGCTTCGGTATTCCATTTTCATAGATGACCGGAGCCTCCCCCTGAATCAGCGGCTTCAGATAATTCATCATTTTTTCGGTCACATCGTTTCCAGCTTCATTGATATAGTCAGCCGGAACTTTTTTCTCCTGATTGGAAACCTGACCAACCGGAATTCCTGTGAATCTTACCTGATACGGTTCATCACTGATCCGCTCTACCGCTGCCATCAGACCGCTTTTCCCCTCCAGAGCCATCTGACATGCCGTCATACCAAGCATTCTTGATTCCTGAATATCCGTTGCGCTGGCAATATGGGATGCGCATCTCTGCATAAGATTCAGTTCTATCGAACGTACCTTACATCCTATTTCTCTTCGAACAGCATCTTCCAGCACTCTTGCACTTCCTGCTATATAGCTGTGTCCGAAAGTATCTACGGCACCGCTTTGAACGGATTCGGAAATATAGACACCGTCTTTATCTTTGATTCCTTCGCTGATTGCTACCAGCACACTGTCATAGGTTTTCAGTTCATTCTTTACATCCTCCAGAAACCTCTCAATGGAAAATGCCGGTTCGCATAGATAAATCAGGTTTGGTCCTTTGGCACCATTATTTCTTGCCAGCGCAGAAGCTGCCGTAAGCCATCCGGCATTTCTGCCCATTACTTCCACAATTGTAACCGCTTTTGTATCATACACATGGCAGTCCCTTTCCAATTCTGCAAATGTGGTACCAATATACTTGGCTGCAGAACCGAATCCGGGGCAATGATCCGTACCCACAAGATCATTGTCAATGGTTTTCGGCGCACCTACAATCATAATATCATCAATTTTTTTCTCACGGCAATAAGCAGACAGCTTATCCACCGTATCCATAGAATCATTGCCTCCTGCATACACAAAATAAGCGATTCCATTCTTTCGAAATATCTGGATGATTTCCTCCAGCTGGCTGCTGTCCTCATCGGGATTCTTTAATTTGAATCTGCATGATCCAAGAGCAGCTGCCGGTGTCTGACAAAGAATATCAAGTTCTCCGGTACCTGATATTTTGTTTCTGAGATCAACAAAACGCTCCTCCAGCACACCTTTAATTCCATTTACAGCCCCCCAGATTCCGTCTACCTCCCGAGATGACATGGCTGCTGCAATAACACCTGCCACGGTTGCATTGATTGCTGCTGTAGGACCACCTGACTGCGCTACCAATAGATTTTTCATCATTTTCCTCCTTAAAAATAAGGGGATGCTGTTTGCCTCATCGCAACATCCCCCCTCACTATTTTACTTGACCTGATTACTATATACATTAACACAAAATGTTCCAATTGCCAATAGCAAACTTGGCAATGAAATGAGCGACCCTGACGGATCGCTCATTTCACTTACTGATTCAGATTATGTGCTTTTTCATAATTTGTTATAAACTTAAGATTTTCGATCTCAATAGAATTCAAATAAGAGTTATCAAACTGCTCCGGAGGTATGGAAGGTGTATACCAACTTTTTCCTTCAAAATAAGAAGCAATTTCTTCCGTCTTAAAAATTCGTCCGTGACGGGCATAAATCTCATTTCGCGCAATCCTGACTTCCCATTCACTGAGAGAATTCAGATCCGCATTTGTTAAGTATCTTGTACTGCTGTCCGAAATAACATAATCATCACTGTCATCTTTCACCACCGGTGCCTGGGTCGGAACAGGGGTTGGCTGCTGGGTCGGTACCGGAGTAACTTCCTGAGTCGGTACCGGAGTAACTTCCTGGGTTGGAACAGGCGTTTCTTCCTGGATAACCTCCGGTGTTGCTCCCACTATATCTTCCTCTGCAGATCCCTGTGCTTCCGGGGTAACTTCCGCAATATTCCTACTTTGCTCCATCTCCTCTTTCATCTCTTCATTTAACTGAGGAACACGTTCATTTTCCGTTTCTTTTCCTGACTTCACCAGAAAAATCACACCTGCCACAATCGCAACTACCAACAGTATGATAATTACACCAAGTATAATAAATGTGATTTTTTCTTTTTTCTCTTCTTTTTCCCACTCCGCGTCAATATTTTCTTTTTTCTTACGTTCTGACCGTTTTTTCCCCGGTTGTTCTTTTCTTTCAGAGGAACCTCCTGAAGTACCATAACCATATCCCATTCCTTTGGTCACATCAGATTCCATTCCCGAATCTTCTGTTTCCACACGGGCACCGCAGGCAGGACAAAAAAGCTCATCATCTTCGAGCTTATTTCCACACTTTTCACAAAACATTCAATTTCCTCCCTTTTCCTGCCACATATAGCAGGAAGTATTCCTGTTTTTTTCAGTATATAACGAATCCTGTAAAAACACAAGGAAAATGTCGGCCCGAACATTTCTATCTCATTACAAAAAACGAAAGAAAATCAAACATTTTTATTTTTGCAGATATTGTTCCTCCACCTGCTTAAGACACCAGCCGTAATCAATCTCATCCACCTGCCTCTGGGCATAAATCGGATATTCTTTCAGTAATTCATTTCCCAGAAAATATTGAACCTTCCCCACTTGCTGCCCTTCTTTCACCGGAGCTTTTAATTTTGAAGGAATCTGATAATTAACCCTGACATTTTCATCCTGACGCAAAAGGAGAGAGAGAGAGATTTCTGACTGATCAGTTCCAAAGTCCACCGGTGTCATTGCCGTTTCACCAATCTTCATGCCTTCGTATTGTCCATTTTCCACAGGTATACTTCCCAGATTTTTTGGTTCAAACACATCTCTGTAATTATAATTCCGAAGACCATATGTCATAAGTTTTCTGGTATCTGCCCACTTATATCCTTTATTATTCGGCCATCCACACGCCAGCAAGGATACAATCAGTGTTTTTCCTTCCCACTGAAGAGCTCCCACATAACAGTAGCCGGCATCTGCAGTAAAACCTGTTTTTCCTGTTAATGCCCCATCCATCATATTAAGAAAAGAATTATGATTCGTACAATTATAAGTTTTTGTATGACTGTTATTCCAGAACGTATAGGAGGGCATCCTTGTAATCTCAAGAAACATGTCCTTTTGCGGTGATTCCATAATACAGTATCTGAGAATTCTGGCAAGATCTACAGCTGTAGTACTATGAACTCCATGTTCATCTTCAGCATCCAGCCCGTTTGGTGTTATAAAATATGTATGCTCACAACCAATCTCCCTGGCTTTCAGATTCATTTTCTCAGCAAATGCTTCCACGCTCCCTGCTATATGCTCCGCTATCATTACCGCCGCATCATTATCTGAATTCAGCATCAAAGCAAACAAAAGGTCATTGAGCCAAAACTGTTCCCCTTCTTTTACACCCATATGTACTTTGGGCTGACTGGCCGCATATGCAGATGCAGTCACCAGTTCATCCGGATGTCCCAGTTCCAACGCCAGAATGCAAGTCATGACCTTGGTCGTACTCGCCATCGGCATCTGATTTTCTCCATCTTTAGAATATAAAACACGTCCAGAGTCTGCATCCATCAGACAAGCGGAACGTGCATATAGTTCTGTATCTTCCATCTCCGCAGCATGACAGAGCCACGGGCAGCCTGCCAACAACCATATCATTGCCAGCAGACTCATCCATACCTTTCTCATATATGTATCCTCCATATTTATCTTTCTATTGACAATATATGAAAGATACTTCCGTAATATTACCGGATTATTTCTGACTTTCATGAATGATGATGTCTGCGTCAGCAGACATGTCTGTTTACTTTAAACATCAAGTTTAAGCTGAATCTCTTCCTCTGCCTCTGCCTTGAAGTCTTCCAGTTTCACAGGATTTATTGTAGGCAGATCATCCGTGGACTGTACTCCGAAATTTCTCAAAAATTCTTCTGTTGTTCCAAAAAGAATGGGTCTTCCGGGTGCATCCAGTCTTCCCAATTCCTGGATCAGATTATATTCCACCAGTTTATTTACTGCATGATCACACTTGACCCCTCTGATCTTTTCAATCTCCTGTTTCGTGACCGGCTGTTTATAGGCTATGATGGAAAGTGTTTCCAGCATCACATCCGTAAGAACCGCTTTTTTCGGCTGCAGAGCAATCTGAACCAGATATTCATAATACTCCTGCTTTGTACACATCTGAAAAGCGCCATCCAGTTCCACAATTTTAATTCCTCTGTCTGCCGCTTGATATTTCAGCATCATATTTCTGATTATTTTTTCTGTTGTATGGATATCATGTCCTATCGCTTTTGCAATTCTGGAAACTTCAACAGATTCTCCGGCACTAAATAATATAGCTTCAATAGCTGCTTCAATCTTTTCCATCGTTCTGCTCCTCACCCGGTTCCCTGCCATCTATCTGTAATTTCTCCGGCTGTTCCCCGTACTTCAATGATGTGATTTCAATATCATCAAATAACTGTTCCTGTCTGATCTGTATAACACCTGTTTTCATCAGTTCCAGTATTGCCAGAAAAGTTACAATAACCTGGACTTTACCTGACTGTTTTTCTAAAAGCCCCCGGAATGAAAAATGCTTATGTGTCAGTGCATATTGACAAAGGTCTGTCATTTTATCTTCCAGACTGACTTCTTCTTTTTCAATTTTTCCGAATTTACTTCGGATCGGATCTACTTTATCTTCCTGTTTTTTAATAATAGATCGATAAATCTCCTGTAGTTTTGCCAGAGTAAGATCCCCGATCAGTTCCTCCACATCTACCGGCTGCCGATACTCAAGGACATCTTTGGGCATCGTATTTTTCTTATATACACATCGGGACGCATCCGCCATCCTGTCCCTGAGCTCATATGACATATATTTATACATTTTATATTCAAGAAGTTTCTGGACCAGTTCCTCTCTGGGATCCTCTTCTTCTCCTTCTTCATTCACTTCACGAGGGAGAAGCATCTTACATTTAATATCCAGAAGTGTAGCGGCCATCACCATAAACTCACTCATAACATTCAGATCTTCCTGCTGCATCTGACGGATATAATCCATGTACTGTTCCGTTATCTCCACAATCGGAATATCATATATATCAATCTTATTTTTATCAATTAAATGAAGCAAAAGATCCAACGGTCCTTCAAAAACCGGAAGTTTCACAGGAATTCCCATAGTTGCCTAATCCTCATTTCTCTGTCCTGATATCATTTTTCCATCTGATATATTCTACAGGCAAATGCCCGACTTTTCAAGAATATTCTATCTCCACTACTGTCAGCTCACGCGGATTTCTGATCCTGACCGGTATCGTATGTTCTCCCAATCCTGCGCTGACAATCATATTGGAGTTCCCATGACTTCGTATTCCACAGCAAAGTCCGGAAAAAATATGAAAGTCCGGTGTCACAACCCCTGTTCTCTCTCCCAGTAATATGACTCCTCCATGGTAATGTCCGGATAACGTAAGATCTGCTCCCCAATTCATGTAATCCTCGGCATACCTGGGATTATGTGCCAAAAGGACTGTATATCTATTCCTATCCGGTCTTCCAAATATCTTTTCTAATTCACCAGCCATATCTTTTTTCCGAAACCCTTTTTCATAAAAATCTTCTCCGGCATTCAGTCCATATATCGTAAATGGGATTCCTTTTACGGTCAATTCGATTTTCCGGTTAAGCAGACGAATAGCATTTGTCCGGGCAATAGCATTTTCATACTTTGCTCCCATGTCTCCATACGTTTCCTGATGTAGGATGATCCTCTGTTCATGATTTCCGTTTGCATAAAGTACCGTATATCTCTGTGACAATCTTTCCATAAACTGCACTCCCGGGCCAAGATCTGCACCTGGTTTCCCCAATATCACATCACCGCCGACCATTACCAGATCCGGGGCACATATTTCCAGAAGTTTAAAAAGATTTTTTTCATTCTCCCCCACCACGCAGTTATGCATATCTGTCAAAAACGCAATTTTCACTTTCCCTTTTTCAATTGTTTTATTGCTTTTCAGCTGATAGCTGCGAATGATTGTCTTTGATTTCATATATTTTTCTCCTAACTACAGGATTTGCCTATAATACGAAAATAGCGGGGACATATATCCGTCCCCGCCTCATTGTTGAACTTTTAAGAAAGCTGTTTTATTTCGCGTAATCCACAACTCTGCTTTCTCTGATTACATTGACTTTAATCTGTCCAGGATATTCCAGTTCAGCCTCAATCTGTTTGGAAATATCTCTTGCAAGTAATACCATATCGGAATCATTGACATGATCCGGTAATACCATAATACGAACCTCTCGTCCTGCCTGAATAGCATAGGATTTGTCAACTCCCTTAAAGGAATTGGTAATATCTTCTAACTGTTTCAATCTGTTTGTATATGTTTCCAGTGTTTCTCTTCGTGCACCAGGTCTTGCTGCGGAAATCGCATCAGCAGCCTGTACAAGACAGGCGATCAATGATTCCGGTTCCACATCACCATGATGTGCCTCCACTGCATTGATAACCAATGGAGATTCCTTATATTTTCTGCACAAATCCACACCAATTTGAATATGGGAACCTTCCACTTCGTGATCGATGGATTTTCCGATATCATGTAATAAACCGGCACGTTTTGCCATACGGACATCCGTACCAACTTCAGCTGCCAGCAAGCCAGCCAGCTGAGCAACCTCAATCGAATGCTTCAGAGCATTCTGACCGTAACTGGAGCGGAATTTCATTCTTCCCAACAGTCTGATCAATTCCGGATGAATGCCATGAACACCTACTTCCAGAGCGGCATTCTCGCCTTCTTCACGGATCATGGTCTCAACTTCTTTCTGAGCTTTTTCCACCATCTCCTCAATGCGGGCCGGATGGATTCTTCCATCCACAATCAATTTTTCAAGTGCGATTCTTGCCACTTCACGACGAATCGGATCAAACGCAGACAAAACGACTGCCTCAGGGGTATCATCAATTATCAGATCCACTCCTGTCAGTGTCTCCAGCGTACGAATATTTCTTCCTTCACGTCCGATGATTCGTCCTTTCATCTCATCACTTGGAAGCTGTACCACAGAAATCGTGGTTTCGGATACGTGATCCACCGCACATTTCTGAATAGCAGTAACCACATATTCCTTTGCTTTTTTTGCTGCATCCTCTTTTGCTTTTGATTCCAGCTCCTTATAGAGTTTTGCAGTATCAATTTTTACTTCATCTTCAACAGATTTTAAAAGATATTCCTTTGCCTGTTCGGAGGTAAGGCCTGAGATTCTCTCAAGTTCCTGTACTCCCTGGTCATGTAATTCGTCAACCTTTTTTTCTTTCTTTCTTAATTCTGCTTCTTTTGCTGTATACTCTGCTTCTTTTTTCTCAATAGCATCTGCTTTTCGATCCACAGATTCTTCTTTCGCCAGTACACGCTTTTCATACTTTTGCAGCTCGTTCCTTCTCTCCTTGGTCTCTTTTTCCAGTTCATTTCTGGTTTTTAATGATTCCTCTTTCGCTTCCAGAAGAGCTTCTCGTTTCTTGGTTTCAGCGGTTTTCAAAGCTTCATCTATGATGTTTCTTGCTTTTTCTTCTGCTGTCCCAATCTTTTCAGCATCCTGTTTAACCTTATTGGACACAGCGACCTTGCAAGTAACGGGAACTGCGATAAGCAGCGTGATAGCTACAGCAACAAATGCAACAATAAAATACATTGCGTTTGCCACAGGAGCACCTCCTTATTTAATTTTCATTGTACGATTACAACGTTATAATTTTATAATGATTTCACGAATTTGTCAACGGATTCCCTCTGTTTTTATGAAAACCGCTCAAAAAAATCATGAAACACTTTCCATATATCGCTGCTGCTGAATCCTTTTCTCATAAGATATCCATAATGCCTGCGTATTTCCTTTTCATCTGCCGACTGTGGATTTTTACAGCGTTTTTCAAGAATACTTCGAATCAATTCTGTTTCATCCTGCTCATCTTCTATCTTTTCCCGACAGGCTGCTATCATCTCACGGGAAACTCCTTTTTTCTCCAGCTCAAATTCCGCCTGTTTTCTGCTCTTGCGCCCCTCACTGCAGGAGAGATATCTACCAACATATCTCTCATCATCCAGATAATGGTACGCTTTGACATATGCGATTGCGATATCCACGGCTTTCTGCGTATACTCTCCCTGCTCAAGCTTTTTTCTCAATTGCGCTTCCGTATAATCCATCCGATTCAGAAGATGCATAGCACGTAGTTTTGCTCTTTTGATCAGTATCTCTTCCTGTATCTCTACAAAAAGCTCATATGGCAATTCCATATTTTCTTTCAGTCCGTAACGAGAAAGCTCGCCTTTGTACAAGACAAAGGCAAGCTGTTCATCTGTCATAACACGATACTTCTGTTTTGTTACAGGTATGATTTCCGTAATCATCATACGTTTTCATCTTCCGATTCGGATATTTTCTCCTGTGTCTTGGATTCTTCCGCCAGACCATAATGTGCACGAACTTTCTGCTCCACTTCCGCAGCAATCTCCGGATTCTCCTTCAGATAATTCTTTGCATTTTCACGTCCCTGACCAATTTTTCCGTCATTATATGCAAACCATGCACCGCTCTTCTGTATAATCCCCAGATTCACAGCCAGATCCAGAATATCACTTTCTTTGGATATCCCTTTACCAAACATAATATCAAACTCAGCTTCCTTAAATGGAGGTGCGATCTTATTCTTTACCACTTTGATTCTTGTACGGTTTCCAATTACTTCACCGCCCTGCTTCAAAGACTCGGTTCTTCTTACATCCATACGGATCGAAGCATAGAACTTCAGTGCACGTCCTCCTGTTGTAGTTTCCGGATTTCCGAACATCACACCGATTTTTTCACGAAGCTGATTAATAAAAATAACAATACAATTTGATTTGCTGACAACACCTGTAAGTTTTCGAAGAGCCTGTGACATCAGTCTCGCCTGAAGTCCCATATGAGACTCACCCATATCGCCCTCAATCTCAGCTTTCGGAACCAGTGCTGCCACAGAGTCCACAATAATAATATCAATAGCACCGGAACGAACCATAGTCTCTGTAATCTCCAGAGCCTGTTCTCCGTTATCCGGCTGAGAAATGTACAGTTCGTCAATATCTACGCCAATATTCTTTGCATATACAGGATCCAATGCATGCTCCGCATCGATAAATCCAGCAATTCCTCCTCTTTTCTGTACTTCTGCTACCATATGTAAAGCAACCGTTGTTTTACCGCTGGATTCCGGTCCATAGATCTCAATAATTCTTCCTCTCGGAACACCGCCCACTCCAAGAGCAATATCCAGACTCAGGGACCCTGTGGGAACTGTCTGTACATTAATATCTTTTCCCGAATCTCCCAGTTTCATCACGGAACCTTTTCCAAACTGCTTCTCAATCTGTCCCAGAGCCGCATCCAACGCTTTTAATTTATCTTCCTTAACCATAATATTCTCCTTTTTCCGAAAATGCGAACTTATGTTCGTTGTTGTTACCATAGTATTACACTTTTTTTCACTTGTCAACTGATATTTTGCTTGAGTTTCCGCAGTCTTATCCACAAGACACTAAATCTGTTGTATTAATTATACACAACTTAAAAAAAATGCCAAAAACATAAGGAATCCTGTTCCTT
>SFGF01000036.1 GCA_004556655.1 Lachnospiraceae bacterium
CCGGGCAGGCGGGGATAGCTTATTGATACTTGCCCCATTAGGGGCATTGAGTAAGAAGCCCCCACTTCAAACGAAGTTAAGTGGTGGGAGCATGTCACATTATATAATGAATCTGGAGCCATAGTCAAAAGTTCTTTTTCTTCCATAATATTTGTATTGACCGTCTTCTCAAAATCGGTCAGTGCCTATATAATAGATGGTACCTGAAGCAATCCAAGGAGGTGCCTATGAACGAAAGATTTTTTCAGCTGCCTGCGGAAAAGCAGGAAAAGATTTTAAATGCAGGATTTGCGGTGTTTGCGAACAATTCCTATAAGAAGAGTCCTATGAGTGAAATTGCGGACGCTGCCGGAATCAGCAAATCTCTGCTGTTTTATTATTTTTTGAATAAGCGGGAGCTGTATCTTTTTCTTTGGAACAAATGTGCGGAGATAACCATTGAATATATGACCGATTATGGATGCTATGAAAAGGAAGATCTGTTTGAGATGATGTACAGCGGTCTTCAGGCGAAAATGCATATTATGCGGAAATATCCGGATATGGCCAGATTTGTGGTGAAGGCATTTTATGAAAAAGATCCGGCAGTATGTCAGGAGATTCAGGAGAGTTATCGGAAAGCGATAGATTTCAAAGCGAATGCATCTTTGCTGAAACTGGATCCGGACAAGTTTATTCCCGGTTTAAATCTGCAGATGATGTACCGGGAAATGTATTGGGCATCAGAGGGATATTTGTGGGAAATGCTGAGAAATGGGGAACTTGATATGGATCAGGTTGAAAAGGATTTTCTTGAGATAGTTGATTTTTGGAAAAGTGTTTATCTTGTAAGGAGATAAATCATCCGGCGAATGGAAGAGGTGTAGTATGGACGCAATTAGAACAACAGGTTTAACTAAGTATTATGGAAAAGCAAGAGGAATCATAGATTTGAATCTTAGCGTGAGAGAAGGAGAGTTTTTTGGATTTATCGGCCCGAACGGCGCAGGGAAGAGTACAACGATCCGAACCTTGCTGGGACTCATCAAACCCACGGGAGGCAGTGGGGTCATTTTTGATAAGGATATTGTCAGAGAAAAGCATGACATTCTCAATGAAGTGGGGTATCTTCCATCGGAAGCAGTATTTTATACAGGAATGCGTGTACGGGATATTCTTAAGCTTTCAGCGGAACTGAGAAAGAAGAATTGTATAAAGGAAGCAAAAAATCTTTGTGAACGGCTTCAGCTTGATACCACACGGAAAGTGGAAGAGCTCTCTTTTGGAAACAGAAAAAAAGTGGCGATTGTATGTGCACTGCAGCATGATCCGAAGCTGCTTGTGCTGGATGAGCCTACAAGTGGGCTTGACCCGCTGATGCAGAGAGAGTTTTTTAGTATTCTCAGAGAGAGAAATCAGGAGGGAACAACGATTTTCCTGTCCTCTCATATTCTTTCAGAGATTCAGCGTAATTGTACCCGGGCGGCGATTGTCCGGGAAGGACGGATGACGGCATGTAACAGTGTGGAGGAACTGGTAAAGACCAGTGCAAAAAGGGTGGTTGTTCATGGCAGTGTCGATCCACAGGAATTACCGGGAATCCGGGATATGCAGCAGGTGGACAATGGGATCAGTTTCCTTTACACAGGCGATATGAATGCATTGGTTCGGATGCTTGCGAAAAACCATATTACGGATCTGACGGTGACGGAGCCGGATCTGGAAGAAATCTTTATGCACTATTATCAGGACGGAGGTGATGCAGAATGACACTGGTAAAACATGAATTGAAACAGGGGAAGATGTCTCTGATTGTCTGGGCAGCATCTATAATATTTCTTATGGTGATCTGTGTCCTCCTTTTTCCGGAGATGAAAGGGGAAATGGACAGTGTGGGAGATATGTTTGCGTCTATGGGAAGCTTCACACAGGCGTTTGGAATGGATAGAATCAGTTTTGGCTCTCTGCTGGGCTTTTATGCCGTGGAATGTGGCAATATTCTTGGACTGGGCGGTGCCTTTTTTGCGGCATTTTGTGCTGTGACGATGCTCGCAAAAGAAGAAAAAGACCATACGGCAGAATTTCTCCTTACTCACCCGGTTAGCAGAGTTCGTGTCATAACAGAAAAGCTGGCTGCTGTAATGCTGCAGATTACTTTGATGAATCTTACGGTTTTGGCAGCATCGCTTATATCCATTGCATGCATCGGAGAAGAAATTCCATGGAAAGAGTTTCTGCTTCTGCATCTGGCGTATTACATCCTTCAGGTGGAACTGGCGGGAATCTGTTTTGGAGTCTCGGCATTCCTGCGGAGAGGAAGTATAGGGATTGGGCTGGGAATTGCCACTATGATGTATTTCCTGAACCTGATTTCAAATATAACAGAGGAAGCGGAATTCCTGAAATATTTTACGCCGTTTGCTTATGCGGAAGGTACGGATATTGTAACGGATGTCACTCTGGATGGCGGTCTGGTGGCGCTTGGTTTGGCATGTGGTGTACTGGGAATTGTGGCGGCTTATTGGAAGTATTGTAAGAAAGACATAAAATAACTGCTATTTATGCAAAGCATGACGTACACTTCGCAGCAAGTACGCCGAGTCGTACTTGAACTGCTGAAAGTGAATAATGAAGAGGAATAAAATATGAGAACATCGTTATCAGCCCTTAGTGGCAATTTTATTGAAAACAGAGATATTGTGAAATCGTATTTTCCGTGGGAGAGTTCTTATCTTTATCCTGTATGTGCGGCTATTTTTACTGATAAGAGGATAAAAGCAGATCCTGCACAATTAGAAAACTGCAAAAATTTGCTGAAATCGCAAACCGGTGTGTTTTCCAACTTCCGAAGTACTGCGAAGCTGGCTATGATTGCTATGATGGCAGTAGATGAAAACCCGGCAGAGAAGCTGGATAAAGCTTTGCGTGTCTATGATGCATTAAAGGAACATTTTTGGGGTTCCCAGTACCTTCCTGTGGCATCGATGATTATTGCCGATATGGTTGAACCGATCCGGTATGAGGAAATCGCAGTCCGCACTCGGCATATCTATGATTTGATGAAAAATGAACATCCGTTTCTTACCTCCGGTGAGGATAGTGTATTTGCGGCAATGCTGGCACTTTCAAGGCTTACGGATGATCAATGGTCTGAAAAACAAAGGATATAAGTATGGAACGGATTATGAGCTGGCTACACTTGGTGTTCTTGCTTTGCTTCCTGCAGATCAGGCTGCTGTTATGGAAGATATTATAGAGGTTGACGATTTTCTGTCCAGGCAAAAGGGATATGGTTTCTTTGGAATTGGCAGAAAACAGCGCATGATGAATGCCGGCTTGATAGTGACCAGTGATTATATAGGTCAGTCTGACACTATGCACACTGCAGCTATCGGTGGAACTATTTCCCTGATTGCCGCCCAGCAGGCTGCCATGTGTGCCGCTATTGCGGCATCCAGTGCTGCAGCGTCCAGTGCCAGTTCCGGTGGAAATTAAACCTTCGGCCATTCCTTTAGCCATTGGTTGAGAATGATTGCTGATAATTGTTTGAGTTTCTATACATGGTGAAAATTTGCCTGAACAGGCACAATAAAATGATGAATGGATTGTGTAGAATTTATATAAAGATAAATATTTCGTTAGACAAAATTCATCCTACTTGACAATTTTTCTCAGTTAGCTTATATTAACCTTAGCATAAGAAAAAGGGGGAAATGAATTTGACTCTGAAAGAATTACCAATTGGAAAAGAAGCGACGATTACGACCGTCGGGGGTAAGGGGGCGCTGAGACAACATTTCCTGGATATGGGTGTTATTCCCAATGAAACGATAAAACTTGTCAAGTATGCGCCCATGGGTGACCCGATGGAGTTTATGATACAAGGGTATGAGTTGACCTTGAGAGTGGCGGATGCCCAACAGATTCAGATCAAAGACGTTCGGGAGCCGGAAGAGGATGTCCGGCCTGCCGGAGAGGAATGGGCAAAAAAATTGACAAATCATCCGGGGCTTGGAGAAGCAGGAAAATATCATGAGAAAGCAACAGAGAATCCCGTGCCGGATGGAACATTGTTGACTTTTGCATTGGCGGGCAATCAGAACTGCGGAAAGACCACATTGTTCAATCAATTGACAGGATCGAATCAACATGTGGGAAACTTCCCGGGTGTTACGGTTGATAGGAAAGATGGACAGATTAAGGGGCATAAGGATACGTCAATCACGGATCTTCCGGGAATCTATTCCATGTCACCTTATTCCAGTGAGGAAATCGTGACTCGTCAGTTTGTGTTGAATGAACACCCGAAGGGAATTATCAATATTGTGGATGCATCCAATATTGAACGAAATCTTTATCTGACCATGCAGCTTATGGAGTTGGGCATCCCGATGGTTCTGGCTTTGAATATGATGGATGAGGTGAGAAAAAACGGTGGTTCTATTCTGGTAAATGAAATGGAAGAAATGCTGGGTATCCCGGTGGTGCCGATATCCGCAGCAAAAAATGAGGGAATTGATGAACTGGTAGGTCATGCGATTCATGTTGCGAAGTATCAGGAAAAGCCCAGAAGAACAGATTTTTGCAGTGAGGATAAGCAGGGTGGGGCTGTACACAGATGCCTCCACGGGATTATGCATCTGATCGAGGATCATGCAAAAAAGGCGGATATTCCGGTTCGTTTTGCAGCCAGCAAGCTGGCAGAGGGTGATGCCAGAATTATGGAAAAGCTGCAGCTGGATCAGAATGAACAGGAGACCATTGAGCATATCATCAGACAGATGGAAACAGAAAGTGGCTTGGATCGTTCGGCGGCTATTGCTGCCATGCGTTTTTCTTTTATCAGAGATGTTTGCGACGCTACTGTGATCAAACCGAAAGAGAGCAGAGAGCATGCCAGAAGCGCCAAAATCGATAAAGTACTGACAGGTAAATATACTGCGATACCGGCTTTTATTGGAATTATGGGACTTGTATTTTGGTTGACTTTTAATGTAATCGGAGCATTTTTGCAGGATATCCTGGATATGGGAATTTCCTGGCTGGCAGATTTAACGGATGCTGCAATGATGGCAGCAAATGTAAATGAGGCGCTGCGGTCGTTGGTGATTGACGGCATCTTTAATGGTGTCGGCAGTGTATTAAGTTTCCTTCCGATTATTGTTACATTGTTTTTCTTCCTTTCCATGATGGAGGACAGTGGTTACATAGCCAGAGTTGCATTTGTTATGGATAAACTTTTGCGAAAGATCGGTCTGTCGGGAAGAAGTATAGTACCGATGCTAATTGGATTTGGATGCACAGTACCGGGGGTTATGGCTACGAGAACACTTCCCTCCGAGCGTGACCGTAAGATGACAATTCTGCTTACCCCGTTTATGAGCTGTTCGGCAAAGCTTCCGATCTATGCATTTTTTGCTGCGGCATTTTTCCCGGGGCACGGCGCAGTTGTTATGATCGGTCTGTATGTGTTTGGAATTCTTATGGGAATTTTAATGGCCTTTTTGATGAAAGGTACGTTGTTTAAGGGGGAGGCGGTTCCGTTTGTTATGGAGCTTCCGAATTATCGTATGCCCGGTGCGAAAAATGTGGGACATCTTCTCTGGGATAAAGCCAAAGATTTTCTACAGAGAGCATTTACAGTTATTTTTATTGCAACAATTGCCATCTGGTTCCTGCAGACCTTTGATTTTCATTTGAACATTGTGGAAGATTCCCATCAGAGCATGCTGGCTGTAGTGGCCGGAGTAATTGCTCCTGTTTTAAAACCTTTGGGATTGGGAGACTGGAGAATTTCCACGGCGCTGATAACCGGATTTATGGCAAAGGAAAGTGTGGTTTCTACTGTATCTGTATTATTTGGAACGACGGATACGATGCTTGGGGCGATTACACCGCTGGCGGCAGTAAGTCTTCTTGTATTTTGTCTTCTCTATACCCCTTGTGTGGCAGCAATTGCTTCAATTAAGCGGGAACTTGGAGGGAAATGGGCAACTGGAGTAGTGATAGGACAATGTGTCATTGCCTGGATCGCAGCATTTATTGTCAGAGGGATTGGACTGCTTTTAGGGCTGGGCTGACCAGAAAAATAGATAAAAAGAAAGTAGAGGATTTTACGTATGAAGATAGCAGTAACATATGATAACGGAAATATTTTTCAGCATTTTGGAAAAACAGAGTTTTTCAAAGTATATGAGGTGGAAGAGAATAAGGTGATTTCCAGCGAAGTAATTGGTTCCAATGGTACCGGGCATGGTGCTTTGGCAGGATTACTTGCCGATCAGTCCGTTGATGTGCTGATTTGCGGCGGTATTGGAGGAGGTGCGCAGGCTGCCCTTCTTGAGGCAGGGATTGAGCTGTGTGCCGGTGCCCAGGGAGATGTAGATCAGGCGGTTGAAGCTTATCTGAAGGGTGAGCTGGTATCATCCGGAGCAAACTGTGATCATCATCATGAGGAAGGACATAGCTGCGGACATCATGAAGAAGGGCACTCCTGCGGAGAAAGCTGCGGTGGATGTTCATCTCATCCTGTCATGAATGGCCGTAATGTAGGAAAGACATGCCGTGCTCATTATAAAGGTACATTTAACGACGGCACTCAGTTTGATTCTTCTTATGATCGCGGTGAACCGTTGGAATTTGTGTGCGGTGTCGGCCAGATGATCAAAGGGTTTGATGCCGCTGTGGCGGATATGGAAGTCGGTCAGGTGGTAGATATTCATCTGATGCCGGAAGAAGCTTATGGGATGCCGGATCCAAATGCTATCTTTACGATTGAAATCGCACAGCTTCCCGGATCTGAAAATCTTGCAGTGGGTCAGCAGGTGTATCTGTCCAACCAGTATGGACAGCCTTTCCCTGTTAAAGTGACAGCGAAAGAAGAAACCACGATTACGTTTGATGCCAATCATGAAATGGCCGGAAAAGAACTGAACTTTACCATTGAGCTGGTAGAAGTTAAATAAAATTAATATATTTTGGTTCGTAAGTAATATAAAATAATGATGCCGACGAAATTGTGTCTTTCATACAGATGTCAGGTCGCTCCCCTTCATCTAACTGCCAACTTCGACTAAAACGCTCCGGAGAGCCGTCGGCTCATTTACTTTATTGGATAAACGAAGCCAAAATTACTTATCAAAATGAGTCTGATGGAATGTTATGAAGAGCAACATTCCATCAGACTCATTTTGATAATACGAATATTTTGTGAATGTTTTATAAATTTTTGCCCTGATTTTTGGAAAGGGTTACACGTTTAACCTATTGTGAAATCCATTTTTTTTGATTATGATAAAGGAAGTCAGAAAAGAATGACGGAAATCATACAGACGTTGAAGGGATGACATGATATGAAAAAGATGAGAGAAAATTATAATCACACGATATATGCCTGTTACATAGGCTATATCACACAGGCAATCGTTAATAATTTTGCACCGCTTTTATTCCTGACATTTCAGTCAAGTTATCAGGTATCTTTGCGGCAGTTAGCTATGTTGGTATCTGTTAATTTCGGTGTTCAGCTTTTGGTGGATTTTGCCAGTTCTTTGTTTGTGGATAAAATCGGTTACCGGGTATGTATGGTCGGGGCGCATCTTCTGGCGGCATGTGGTTTGATCGGATTGTATCTATTCCCTACATTGCTTCCGAATGCCTTTGTGGGCATATTACTTGCAGTAGTAATTTATGCTATCGGCGGTGGTCTTTTAGAAGTGTTGGTAAGTCCTGTAGTGGAGGCTTGTCCTACCGAGAAAAAAGAAGCAGCGATGAGTCTGCTTCATTCCTTTTACTGTTGGGGGCATGTGTTAGTTATTATCTGCAGTACCATTTTCTTTACCGTTTTCGGATTGAATAACTGGGGAATCATGGCATGTATCTGGGCGGTTATTCCTTTACTGAATGCTATTTACTTCAGCAGAGTGCCTGTTCCTATGTTGGTAGAAGAAGGAGAAGGCATGAAAGTGGGAGAACTGGTAAAAAACGGTGTTTTCTGGAAACTGTTTCTCATGATGCTTTGTGCTGGCGCTTCTGAGCAGGGAATGAGTCAGTGGGCATCGGCATTTGCAGAAAGTTCACTTCATATTTCAAAGACAGTAGGGGATCTGGCAGGTCCGTGCAGTTTTGCGATTATGATGGGACTGTCCAGGGCTTTTTATGGCAAATTTGGTGAATCTATAAAGTTGGAATCCTTTATGAACGGAAGCAGTATTTTGTGTATTATAAGTTATTGTCTGGCATCGTTAACGTCCAACCCTGTATTTGGTTTGATTGGATGCGCTTTATGCGGACTTTCTGTGGGTATTATGTGGCCGGGAACTTTCAGTATAGCAGCAAAAAGTCTGAGACGCGGCGGGACCGCTATGTTTGCCCTTCTTGCTCTGTCAGGTGATTTGGGATGCGGCAGTGGACCGGCGGTTGTAGGATATATATCGGAAGCCTGGGGTGGAAGTCTGCAGAAAGGACTGTTGGCGGCTATTATTTTTCCTGTGTTGTTGATGTGCTGTAATATGGGAGACTTTTTTCGAAAAGTTGAAAAAGGAGGGGGAATATAATGGAAAGAAAACTGGTACTGAAAAGTGACATTATGAATGCTCTTCAGAAGGTTGGAGTTAAGCCGGGGCAGACTATTATGGTACATACTTCACTGAGCAATCTTGGCTATGTCTGTGGAGGTGCACAGATCGTAATCGAAGCACTGCTTGACTGCGTGGGTGAGGAAGGTACTATTATGATGCCGTCCCAGTCGTGGAAAAATCTGGATCCGGAAGCAGGTGTGCACTGGCAGGAGCCAAAAGAATGGTGGCCGGCAATTAGGGATAATTGGCCGGCATATGATAAGAATATTACTCCAACCAATACCATGGGTGCGGTGGCTGAGATGTTTCGCAAATGGCCGGGAGCAAAAAGGAGTGATCATCCTGCCCGTTCTGTGGCGGCATACGGTAAATATGCAGATTATCTGACAGAAAATCATGACCTGTGCAATATTTTCGGTGACGGTTCTCCCATTGGAAAATTGTATGAACTGGATGGCTATGTTCTGTTGCTCGGTGTAGGATATGATAAAAACACCTCCCTTCATTTGGCAGATGCAAGAGCTGAGTATCCCGGCAAACATTTGTCCAAGGAGAGCAGTGCGATGATGATTGATGGAAAACGGGTATGGAAATCCTATGAAACCCTTTATGTAGACGGGGAAGATTTTCCTGAGATCGGGCAGGCGTTTGAACAGCTTGGAAGATTTTCAAAGACGGAATTGGGAAATGGGACTATTACGTTTATGAGACAGCGTGAATTGGTAGATTTTGCTGTGAAGTGGATCGAAGAAAGGAGAAAATAATATGAAAGAATATGAAGTATTTATCGAAGAAATAAATCCATGCGGTGGTGAGAGGCACAGTAAAAAAGAGATTATAGAGGTAGAAGCAGAAAGCCCTGAAGCTTATGTAAAAGAAAATGGAAGATTTCCGATTATGGATATGGCTGAAAATTCATCGGGGGATATGGTGATCACAACCGGTGATGGAAATGGCTATATAATAAAATATACTTTTACGGAATAATTAAAATTAAAACAGTGACATATAAAAGGCATCTCATTCATGAGATGCCTTTTTTGGAAAAATTGATGTAAAGTCAGGTATTGGTCAGATCCATCCGTCCCCATACAGGAGGAGAGATGGAAGAGATTCCCTTGGCTGTAGTATCTGTTGTATTTTTACAGATATGCGGCAGATCTTTTTGGATTACCGTAGTATCACCTGTCTGAAGTACAATATCCGTCTCACCGATCTGCACCGTGAGTTCTCCTTCTGTCACATAAATCATTTCTTCCGAATGATGTCGGATCGGAGTAATAGAATCCTGAGAATGGGGCGCTACCTCGAAAGCAATCAATAGGGCTTCCGGGGAGTATGCAGGTGATGGCAGCGGTGTCAGGAAGCGATAGGAAACATTGTTATCTTCGGAATACGTGATAATCTGCTGATCTTTGCGAAGGGTCAGATTTCCCATCACCTCTACATCATCCAACAGCATATACAGGGGAATCTGGAAAGCATTGGCGATTTTTCTCAGAGAGGACAGAGAAGGATCAATTTCTCCCCGCTCGATTTGAGATATGTAGCTGATTGACATGCCGGACAGTTCAGCCAGTTCTTTAATCGTCAATTTTCGTTTCTTACGATATTCTCTGATTTTTAACATAGCACACCTCGAGTTTTATTTTATCTTATAAGTCATTATAGAGGATTTTTCCCAAAAAAGCAAAATAGGATTAAATAAATTCCTTTGACACCCTAATTATTTATCACTTTAGATTGACAAAGCATTTTATAAATAGTACCACCGGTGACAGGAGAGACACCGGAAGGTTGTCTGGCAGTTTTGCAAATGTTCCGTCAGGGTCTGATCGGGATGAACCCGCTGGATATCGAAAAAGTACATGTGATGATGGACAGCCTGGTTCATGGCAATGGATCCGCAAAGTGTGCAGTGGATATTGCATTGCATGATATCAAAGGGAAGGTGATGAACCAGCCTTTATATCGTGTTTTGGGAGGATATCAGGATACAGTGCAGAATGATATCACGATTGGAATCAACACTCCGGAGAAGATGGCAGAAACGGCCCGCCATTATGTAAAGGATAAGGGATACAGAATCCTGAAAATAAAAGTTGGTATCGACCCGGAGGAGGATCTTCGGGCACTCAGTTTGATTCGTCAGGCAGTTGGTCCGGATATCCGTCTTCGTGTGGATGCCAATCAGGGCTATAATATTTCCCGTGCCATGTATGCGCTGGAAGGTATGAAAAAGTACGGAGTGGAAGCTGTGGAATAGTGCCTTCCCGATTGGGATATGGAAGGTGCTGCTTATCTCCGGCAAAAAGTATCCGGTATTCAGTTGATGCTGGATGAATCGATTCATACCACAAAAGATGCAGCAAAAGCCTGTCGGTTAAATGCAGCAGATGTATTTAATATAAAATTGATGAAGTGCGGCGGATTATACAGAGGTGCACAGATCAGCACTCTGGCAGAGAATTTTGGTATTACCTGTATGGTCGGTTGTATGCTGGAGACTAAAATTGCAATCACAGCAGGGCTGAGCCTTGTGGCTTCCCGCAAAAATATTACAGAAGCAGACTGTGACAGCTTCCTGTATTACAAAGATGCTGATACGGGAATGCCGGGAGGATTTGAACGGAAGGGCGATATGTTCCGCCTGTCTGACAACCCGGGTCTTGGTCTTGATATTTCATTTTGATAAATAATACAATGAAGGAGGAGAAATGAGTATGTTTCCATTATTTGAAAGTTCTGCAAGTATGCTGGCAGTTATTTTGTGTATGATTGCCCTGGCATTCTGGCTACAAAAGTTTAAAGGGTTCAAGACACTTGGACCGGCGCTGATTGTTATTATTTTAGGTATTATATTAGTCAATCTGAAAATTGTTCCGGGATACTGCGATGTCTATGGAGCAATCAGTATATATTGTATTCCGATTTCCATGTCCTTATATCTGTTGAATGTGGATCTAAAGAAAATTTTGCAAATGTCCAAACAGCCACTTTTATCTATTGCATCTGCTGTGTTCAGCGTAAGTCTGGTGGCAGTTTTGTTTGGTGTTTTACTGGGTGGAAAAATCAATGAAGGATGGAAAGTAGCCGGTATGTTTGTTGGTACTTATACAGGAGGAAGCTCTAACCTGACTGCAATCGCTACCGGATTGAATGCTTCCGCAGATACGATCGCAGCGGCAAATGCGGCTGACTATGTAATCGGTATGCCTACTTTGATCCTGATGTTTGCAGCACCGGCTATTTTGAAGAATTCAAAGAAATTTCAAAAACTCTGGCCATATTCCTTTACAGATGAAGAACTGGAAGGAGACGGAGAAACAAAAGAACTGATGGAAGCAGAAGAGTGGGGGATTAAAGACATTGCGATTCTGCTTGCGATAGCAACTTCCATTGTAGCAGTGTCCACGAAATTATCCGAGTTTTTCAGTGCAGATTTCGCAAGCGCGGGAAGAATTCTTCTGATTTCTACCCTGTCTATTATTGTTTCTCAGATTCCGGCAGTGAGAAAACTGAAAGGTGCTATGAATCTTGGACTGTTCTTTGGTATGATGTTCCTGGCAGTTGTAGGTTTCTCGGTAGATATCCGCGGATTCCTTGGATCCGCACTGAACATTACACTGTTGTGTTTCTGTGTGATTCTGTCCAGTATTATTCTGCATCTGGTGATTACCCGGCTTTTGAAGATTAAGTACGAATACGTACTTCTGGGAATTGTAGGTGCGATTGCAGACGGAACAACTTCCGCACTGGTGGCTTCAGGAGCAAAATGGAAGAGCCTGATCAGTATTGGACTTTTGATGGGTATCATCGGAGGTGTTTGCGGAAATTATTTCGGTATTGCAGTAGCTTATTTGGTTCGTATGATTATAGGTGCATAAAATGATTCAATGGAATTTCTATTTTTCCGGTATTTTATATGGAAAAATACAGGAAGAAAACCAGCAGCTCACTTTGCAGCAACGTATCTTTGAGAGCGGCGAATGGAGTGAGAGAATTCCTTTTACAGAAAAGGAAGATGAAGAATTTTCGGGACTGTGTGGTCGGAGTATTCTGGGATTTTTCAGAAGAAAAAAAGAATATGAGACCGAAATTGCTGCAAAGCACGAAGTTTTTACGACGGAAAGTCAGGAAATATTTACAAAACGGCGGGAGGATTCCTATATTCAGCGCTCTAAAAAATTTCCCATGGATCTGTTTTATGATGAAGAGGGAATCTATAGTGTACTGATGAGCGGCAGAGATTTTACTGCTGTTCTGGTAAAAAAAGGCATGGAGAAACGGACAGTTCTTTCCCGATGGGAAGAAGTATATCCAGGAGAATCAGAAACAGACGGCGAGTTTCAGCCGGGAATGGTTTATCCGGTAGATTTTATCGGATCGTTCCGGGTGCCTACCAGAGACGGTGAACAGCTGGCTACGGATGTATATTTGCCAAAGAGTACCGAAAAGACGGAATTTCCGACAGTGCTTGTTCGTACACCATATGGACGCGGCAGAGGAAAAGAACAATATTTTCGCTTTGTTCAGCGAGGCTATGCACTGGTGATTCAGGATACCAGAGGACGGGAAGACAGCACGGGGGAATGGATGCCGGAGTACTATGAAATCGAAGACGGCGATGATACACTGAACTGGATCGCTGCTCAGGATTTCAGTGACGGTCAGGTAAGTATGACAGGTGGATCATATCTTGGATATGTACAATGGGCTGCCGCTGCCAGCGGAAATCCCCATCTGAAGGCAATGCTTAGTAGTGTGTGTGCGGGAAGTGCTTTTGTTGACATTCCACGAAGAGGCGGATGTTTCAATTCCGGTATGTTGGCCTGGGCATTTGCCATGTCGGAGCAAAAGATGCGGCCGGATCTTATGGCACAGGAGAACTGGGACGAGATTCTGGATATCCGTCCTTTGGAGGATATTCCCCGAAAAGCTCTGGGACACGAGGTTCCTTTTATTACCAAATGGCTTTCTCATATGGATATGGATGATTTCTGGAAACATGGTAACTGGTTCGAGCGGTATCAGGGGAAACCGGTTCCGGCATTGATCATGTCTGGTTGGTTTGATGACAATGGTATGGGAACCACGGAAGCTCTGGATCTGGTGAAAACCTGGCCTAAGGGTACATGGAAGGCAGTTCTCGGACCGTGGAAACACAGCGGCAATGCAGATTATGATCTGCATGGGGTCAGCCTCGGAGAGGATGCCCTTCGCTATGATATGGATATCCTCTGTATGATGTGGCTGGAACATTTCCTGAAAGGCGTAGAAAATGGAATAGAGAATACCTCGACAGTGGAATATTACACAGTAGGAGAAAACCAGTGGAAACAGGCGGCAACATGGCCTGTGGAAAATGTTACAAGAACTATGTATTATTTGGATGGTGAGGGAAATAGCCTGGCGGCAGGGACGGGGAAAACGTGTGGAAAAGGAAATTTGTCATGTACTTTACCGGAAAATGCAGGAACAGATACCTATGAATATGATCCGGATCATCCGTCTGTTCATGTGATTGATCTTTCAGAAAATGAACTGGAAGTACCGGAGGATTATACGGAGGAAGAAAAAAGACAGAATCTTTTGTCTTATTCCACTTCTGTACTCAAAGAATCCCTAACGGTAACCGGAGATATGACAGTACGACTGTATGTATCCTGTGATTGCCCGGATACAGATTTTATGGTGCGGATTACAGATGTGGATGGGAATGGACACTCCATCAAACTGGCAGATGGAGTGATCGGTGCGAAATATCGCAATGGATTTGAAAAACCGGAATATATGGAGCCCGGAAAGATCTATGAGATTAATATACGGACAACAAAGATATCCAATACCTTTCTGCCGGGACACAGGATGCGTTTTACGATTACATCCAGTGCAAAAAATTTCATTTTCCCGAACAGCAATACAGAAAAAGGATTTAATAGCGAGCATAGGCAAAAGGCACATATCACAGTGCACAGAGGTGGAAAATATGCCTCCGGTATCCTTATCCTGGTGGAAAATAAATAAAAATATAGTGGTTCCTACTTGATAAATGTTTATCAACATGATAAAATAGGGAAAATCTCCAGGAGGGAGTAATCGGCATATTGTGATATGTGGTATTATCGACATAATGGTGCGAGAGCACCCGGTACTACTTTAAACGATGAGACTCATGGACGGCAATCATTGCTGTCCGTGGGTCTTTTATTTTCTGCGCTGCACAACCCTCCGGATCATTATAATACAAAGGTGAAAGGAAGAAAAAAATGGGAATTATTGAATTGTTTGTGCTGGCTGTAGGGTTGTCGATGGACGCATTTGCAGTGTCGGTCTGTAAAGGACTTTCCTTGGGAAACATCAAATTGAAGCACATGTGTATCGCAGGTGCATGGTTTGGCGGCTTTCAGGCCTTGATGCCGCTGATCGGGTATTTCCTCGGAAGGTTTTTTGCGGATATGATTGAACAGTATGATCACTGGGTAGCTTTTATATTGCTGGCACTCATCGGTGGAAATATGGTAAAAGAAGCGTTTGGCGAAGAGGAGCATATGGACTGTTCCATGACAGCAAAATCCATGTTTGTACTTGCCGTGGCAACAAGCATAGATGCACTGGCAGTCGGGGTAACATTTGCTTTCCTGAGAGTTGCAATCGTACCGGCCGTTACCTTTATTGGTGTGGTCACCTTTGTCTGTTCAGCCATCGGAGTAAAAATCGGAAGTATATTTGGAGTGAAATACAAATCGAAAGCTGAACTGTGTGGCGGTATTATCCTGATATTGATTGGGGTGAAAATACTGCTGGAAGGTGTGGGGATTTTATAAAAAAGTATACATTTTAGTTCGTATAAATAATAAACGTAATGAGGCTGAACATTATATTATCAGTCCTTTTACTTTAGAGGATATACGAAAATAAAATAGCCTCATCTATTGGTATGTGGGGAATGTTTTAGCAAAATATCACCGAATGGACAAAGGTGATATTGAAATTCAATACCGTTCAACTATATCTGCCGGTATCGTTTTGTATCGTGAGAAAACGTGCAGAAAATCGAGTGGTCCGTTTTAGAAGCATTGGGACAAGTGAGCCTGATGCGCTCCGCAACCTGCCACTGGCAGCTTGCTCCACACACTTTGGCGTCCAGCGCTTACGCAGACTTAGACGCGACGGCTCTCCGGAGCGTCGTATGTCGGAGTTAGCGCTTAGCTGAAGGGGAACGGCCTGCTTCTAAAACGGACCGCTCGATTTTTTGCACACCTCACACGATTTCAAAATATATAATTTTTCATTTTAAGGTACATTCATATTCTTTCAGTGCATCCAGTGCTTTTCGCGACAGTGGAAACAGTGCAATCATATTGAAAATGGTCATAAGTCCAATTCCCACATCTCCCAGATCCCATACGAATGTATAAGCAGCCAGTCCGCCGATAAAGAGCATCACCAGAGCCAGTATTTTGTACAATGTCTGTGAAAGCCAATTATCTCCGAAAATATAGGCAACATTTGGTCGGGCATAGAACAGAATCCCAATAAAAGTGGAAAAGCTGAACAACCAGAGAACGACGGCGATAAAAATCACTCCGAATTTACCTAGATGGTAGTTCATGGCGGTCTGGAGCAGATCTATGCCGGTGAGTCCGTCGGTGAGCCCTTCCGGTGTGAGCAGCATAATCATGGCGGAACAGCTGCAGATCACGATGGTATCAATAAATACACCAAAAGCCTGTAAAAGTCCCTCTTTTGCAGGATGGCTGATATCGGCTGCGGCTGCCGCACAGGGGGCGGAACCGGAACCGGCTTCGTTGGAAAAGAGCCCTCGTTTGGCACCGTTCATAATGACCGCACCAAATCCTCCGGCTGCTACCTGACGAATTCCAAATGCCTCTGAAAAAATCCTCTGAAAAACAGAAGGAAGCTGTCCTGCGTTTTTTATAATAATAAACAGGGTAATGACAAAATATAATCCTGCCATAACCGGCACGATTACATCCAGAACTTTAACGGTAGCATTTTTTCTAAGGACGATGACAGCTGCTATCAATACAAGCACTATGGTTGTATAGATTGGTGGAATCTTAAAAGCATTTTCAAAGGCAGAGGAAACAGAATTTCCAATCACCTGACTGATTCCACACCAGCAGATCAGTCCGGACACGGCAAATAATACTGCCATGATGGAATGTTTGCGTGCGCTGCCTTTTTTGAGAAAGCAGTGATGAATATAGTAGGCAGGTCCGCCACGATATCCGCCATAGAGCGGATCTTTTTCTTTGTAAATCTGTGCCAGTGTTGCTTCGATAAATGCTGTGGAAGAACCAAGCAGGGCAGTGATCCACATCCAGAAAACGGCTCCGGCACCCCCGAGAGAGATGGCTGCCACCACGCCCACAAGATTCCCCATTCCCACACGGGTTGCCGTGGATATAATCAGAGCCTGCAGTCCGGAAATGGAATTGTTGGTAGTGGAAGTTTTTTTCTCCACTGTAATTTTCAGCATTTCCGGAAAAAGGCGAAATGGCAGAAATCTGGTGCGGACCGTAAAATAAATTCCCGATGGGATCAAAATCAGTACCAGGAGAGAAAGTCCGATGGAACCACCTGTGGGAAGCGGAATCGTAACCAGATCACCCCATAATAAATTATAAACAAATCGAAAAACTGTCATAGTAAAATCCCCTTTTTCATCAAGTAGTATGTTGTATTTCCCATTTAATTAGTATATAGTAAAAATAAATATCCGTAAAATTGATAATCATAATATATAGAATCGAAAAAATAGATGGAGGGAATCGTGGATATAAAGAATCTGATAACATTTATCCATGTGGCAGAGCTAAACAGTTTTACCAAAGCTGCTGAAAAACTTGGGTATTCCCAGTCGACGGTTTCTTTTCAGATCCGACAGCTGGAAAATGAACTGAATACCCAACTGTTTGAAAGAATCAATCATACAATCGCATTGACGGAAACAGGGGTACAAGTGTTGAACTATGCCCATCAGATCAGTAAACTGACACAGGAACTGGAAAAAAACATGAAGAAGGAAGAAGAAGTCAGCGGTCATGTCCGTCTGGCCATGGCAGATTCTCTTTGCTATTCTTTGTTGGGAGAAAAATTCCCGGACTTTCGGGAACAATATCCGGGAATTATGCTGAAAATTATTACAGCAGGGACGGAAGAAATGTTTCGGCTGATCAATCATAATGAGGTGGATGTGATATTGACACTGGATAATCATATTTATAATACGGAATATGTTATCGTGAAGGAAGAAAAGGCGGCGATGCATTTTGTGGCGGACAGAAATTGTCCGCTGGGTCAAAAAGAATCCATTTTGGTTCAGGATCTGATACAAATGCCATTTATTCTCACGGAAAAAGGAATGAGTTACCGCAGGTTGATGGACGAAAAACTGGCGGAAATGTCCATGGAAATCCTACCGGTTTTAGAAATTGGCAGTACCAGCCTGATCTGTTCCCTTGTGGAACAGGGAGCGGGTATTTCTTTTCTTCCGGATTATGTGACGGAAAAAGAAGTGGCAGCAGGAAAAATGATTCGTCTTCAGGTGTCTGATTTTGAAATTGATGTATGGAAACAGCTTCTTTATCATCGGGACAAATGGATTTCTCCTCAGATAGAATCAGTGCTCCAATATTGTGTCAACAGAGAGTTTTCATCATAAGGAAAACAAGAAAGAGGTGATTGGATATGCGTATTCTGGTGGCAGAGGATCAAAAGGATCTGAATGATATTATTGTGAAAGAACTGAGACAAAATCATTATACCGTGGATTCCTGTTACGATGGGGAAGCGGCACTGGACTATATCCGATGTGCGGAGTATGATGCTGTGATCCTGGATATTATGATGCCGCGAAAAACAGGAATCGAGGTGGTAAAGCAGCTTCGAAGAGATAAAAACCATGTGCCGGTTTTATTATTGACTGCTCTTGACAGTATAGAAGACAGGGTGACGGGGCTTGATGCAGGAGCTGATGATTATCTGATCAAACCATTCGCCCTGGATGAACTGACAGCTCGCATCCGGGTAATGCTTCGCAGAGCCTCCGGTCATGTAAGCAACTGCTTTACAGTAGCAAATCTGAAAGTGGATTGTGATAAAAGGACGGTTTTCAGAGACGAAACGGAAATCGTATTATCTTCCAAAGAGTTTGCAGTGTTGGAATATATGATACGGAATCAGGGTATTGTACTGACAAGAGAAAAAATAGAACAGCATATATGGAATTATGATTATGAAGGTGGGTCTAATGTGGTAAATGTTTATATTCGTTATCTTCGAAAGAAAATTGATGACAACTTTGAGCCGAAACTGATTCACACGGTCCGGGGAACCGGATATGTATTGAGGGAAAATGTATGAGACGTTTATCGATAAAAGGAAAGATCACTCTCTGGTATACATTGTTCATGATCGCACTCACGATTATTGTTCTGGGGTTCCTGGGGTTTCTGGGAGACTGGCAGATCATGGAATCCGTCAGAAACCGGCTGGAAACTGCACTAAATGAGAATCTGGAAGAAATAGAATATGATGAAGAGGATGGGATAGAAATCGATGATGACCTGCAGCTTTTTCAGGACGGAGTTTACCTGATCCTTTATGATGAGCAGGGGAATCCTATACAGGGCCAGCTTCCCTATGGATTGGAGGTATCACAGACACCTGCATTTAAAAACGGGGAGATACAAAAAACAGAAATCCAGTCGGTTCGTTGGGTGTTTCTGGATCTTTATAAACCGCTGAACAAAGATAAGGGTGTATGGATGAGAGGAATTATTTCTCAGAGTGAGGCGGAGTATGGGCTGAATATCATTTTCCGTCTGTTTCTGTTTTTGCTCCCTGCTTTTGTCATATTATTTGCAGTTGGTGGGTATTATATTATCTGCAGAGCTTTTGCTCCGATAGAAAAAATGCGGAAAACAGCGGAAGAGATTACGGGCGGCGATGATCTGTCCCGACGGATTCGGCTGGAGGACGGAAAGGATGAAATACACCAGCTGGCAGATACTTTTGATCGGATGATGGATCGGATTCAGGATGTTTATGAGCGGGAGAAGCAGTTCACATCTGATGTTTCCCATGAGCTTCGGACACCGTCATCCGTGATCGTCACACAGGCGGAGTATGCTTTGCGTTATGACAATCCTTCCGGAGAATTGAAAGAAAGGCTGCAGGTGATTTTGTCCCAGTCCAAAAAGATGTCAGGGATGATCTCCCAGCTTCTGATGTTGGCACGAGCGGATCAGGGGCGGGTTAAATTGCAGAAGGAAAAAATCAATCTGAGTGAACTTCTGGAAATTATTGCGGAAGAGGAACAGGAGAGAGCGAAAAAAAGGCAGATTCAGCTACACACGGATTGTCAGCCGGAAATCTGTATGATGGGCGATGAAACTATGCTGATGAGGTGTTTTATTAATCTGATCGAAAATGCAATTGTATATGGGAAGGACGGAGGGAATATCTGGATCGGCCTGACAAAAGAGGAAAACCGTATTTCAGGATATGTTCGAGATGATGGAATCGGGATCAGTAAAGAGAATCTTCCGAGAATCTGGGAACGTTTCTATCAGGTAGATACCTCCCGATCTCCCTCTTCAGAAGGAAATTCCGGTTTGGGGCTTCCAATGGTAAAATGGATTGTAGAAGCTCATGGGGGAGAAATTACAGTGGAAAGCTGTCTTGACAAAGGGACGATTTTTTCTTTTCATTTTTAATCTTATTTTAATCTTCATTATGTAAAATGAGACCATGAAATGAAGAATGCCTACAGGAGGTAGAAAAGATGAAATATACAATTACACGGATTTTAAGTATTATGGTAATTACTCTGACACTTGTGGGATGCGGAACCAGAACAGACACGGCTTCTCCAAATGAGACATCGGAAGTTCGTCCTCAGGAGACAGTGATTTCGGAAGAGAATACAGGAACAGCGGATACAGAGAAAACCGTTGATACCGGAGATACAGCGAATACAGCAGATAAAGAAGAGACGGCTGATACGAAAAATTCAGCAGCGCAGCAGGGAACCGTGATATCAGAAGAAGAGGCGAAGGCAATCGCACTGAAAGATGCCGGATTAACAGAAGAAGAAGTGAGCGGTATTCGTGTGAAGCTGGAAACCGATGACGGAGTACAGGAATACGAAGTGGATTTTTACGCAGGGGATAAGGAATACGATTATGATATCGA
The DNA here is from genome assembly GCA_004556655.1 of Lachnospiraceae bacterium. Taxonomy (GTDB): domain Bacteria; phylum Bacillota; class Clostridia; order Lachnospirales; family Lachnospiraceae; genus Oliverpabstia. The sequence continues at coordinate 20,784 of SFGF01000036.1, forward strand.
CGCACAGACAGGCGAAATCCGTAGTAAGGATATGGATATTGACGATGACTTCAACAAAACAAAATCCGTAAAAACAGCAGTTACCGAGGAAGAAGTGAAAAAGATCGTACTGGAAAAAGTACCACAGGCAGCAGAAAAAGATATCAGGATGCATTTGGATTATGATGACGGAAGAACGATTTATGAAGGTTCTGTAGTCAGCAACGGAGTGGAATATGATTTTGAGATTGATGCTGACAGCGGTAAAATCCTGGAATGGGAAGAAGAACATTGATTAAGAGAGCCATTTGAGCTCTCTTTTTTTATATCATAGGAAAGTGCTTCGCATTTTCCTATGATATAAAAACCCTCCGGGGGGATGCACACGATGCGCATAGGAAAGCTGCTAAAGCAGCTACGCATCGGCGCTCAAAGTGTGCAAGCCCCTCATGAGTGAGGGGTATGGGGAGTTAAAGTGGGTTTGCCCACTTTGTTCTTACAGGAGAGGAGATTGTCTGCTTGCTTCACATTGGGAATGATGATAGAATGAACAAGGAAAATGGATCAAATAACAGCAAAGCTCTTATAAGGATTGTGACGGGTGGCATCTGTGAAAGCAAATAGTAAAGATACAAAACGAATGAATAAGATCAGGATCATAAAATTTATATCAAAAAAAGGTATTACCTCAAAAGCGGAGATTTCATCTGAGTTACAGATCAGTATGCCGACAGTTCTTCAAAATGTAAAAGAACTGGTGGAGGAAGGTCTGGTGACAGAGAGTGGTGAATATGCATCTACAGGAGGACGAAAAGCGAAAGCACTTTCAATCGCAGAAGGAATCGGCTATACAGTCGGAATGGATATTACTGCCAATCATATCACTTTTGCGCTTGTAGATATGAGACGGGAGCTTGTGGAAAAGTTACGGGTAAGGATTGCCTTTGAGAACATATATTCTTATTATGAAAAAATGGTGGAAAATCTGCTGACATTTATTGAGCGGACCGGAGTGGACAAAGGCAAGATTACCGGTGTGGGAATTTCTCTGCCCGGAATTGTCAATCAAGAAGAAAAGCTTCTGCTTCGTTCTCATGCGTTAAATGTGGAAAATGTCAGTTTTAAAATGATAGAAAATATGATCGGTTTCCCCTGTGAGCTGGAGAATGACGCAAACAGTGCAGCGTATGCAGAACTGTTTGGGAAAGGCAGTGATGCGGTGTATCTGTCACTCAGTAATACAGTAGGAGGCGCAATCTGTCTTCATAATAAACTGTATCGTGGTGAAACATTCAAAAGTGGTGAGTTCGGTCATATGGTGATCGAGAAAAACGGAAGAAGATGCTATTGCGGTAAAAACGGATGTGTGGATGCTTATTGTTCTGCAAAGGTTTTGCAGAGCAGAACGGATGACAGCCTGGAAACATTTTTTGCGAAAATACGGGAAAAAGATCCGGAATGTATGGAAGTTTGGGAAGAATATCTGGATGATCTGGCAGTGACGGTTACAAATCTGCGGATGACTTTTGACTGTGATATCGTACTGGGAGGTTACGTAGGCGGCTATCTGGAAGAGTTTCTCCCGGAACTGAGCAGAAAAATCATGAAGTATAATAACTTTGATCTGGATACTTCTTATTTGCGTACAGGACGGTATAAGTTGGAAGCTTCCGCATATGGTGTCACTTTAAAATTTGTTGAAAAATATTTTGATTCACTGAAATAGGCAGATTGTAGATATAAGAGGAAAGAGTGCGATGACGGATAAACAACATAACAGAACAATTGAAAAAAATTTTTGTGATGTAAAATTGGAAGATATGGCGTCTTTATGTATTCTGACAGCAGGAACGTTGTGGGGAATGATCGGACTATTTTCCAGTGCTATGTCTGAAGGGGGTTTTTCTTCCATAGAAATTACATTTATCCGAAATGCCGTGGCAGCCGTAGGACTGTGGATATATCTTCTGATTTTCCAAAGGAAACTGATCCGGATAGAAATAAAAGATATCTGGATGTTTTTGGGGACAGGGATTTTAAGTATTGTATTTTTTAATATTATGTACTTTACCACGATTCAGCTGTCCACACTGTCGATTGCAGCCATTCTGTTATATACGGCACCTTGTTTTGTCATGGTGATGTCGGTTTTATTTTTTCATGAAAAACTGACAAAAGCGAAAGTCGCTGCATTGATCTGCGCATTTTGCGGCTGTGTATTTACCACAGGAATTGTGGAAGGAATGTTGTCCGGGCAGGGAGCGGGAAATATCACATGGATTGGAATCGTGACAGGAATCTGTTCGGGAATCGGTTATGCGCTGTATTCTATATTCGGAAATATTGCATTGAAAAAATATCATACAGAAACAGTGACGGCGTACACTTTTTTGATTGCCGCAGTGTCATTGCTGCCTTTTTGTCTGAAGGGAGAATTAATCGCCAGGCTGCAAAATAGTTCCATGGCGGCAAATGCCCTGGGAATCGGTTTGGTATCCACCCTGGCTCCCTTTTGTTTCTATACAACAGGACTCAAATACACCGAGCCCGGAAAAGCATCCGTAATGGCATTTGTGGAGCCTATGGTGGCAACACTGATTGGGATTTTTATACTACATCAGAAAATAACCATAACAGGAATTGCGGGAATACTATTGATATTCATTTCCATTGTAATCTTAAATTCCAAAAAACATACTTGTTGATTTACATACATAACACACCAATGTTCGCATTTGTTTTGATTGCGTGTGGCCGATAAAGTAAAGGGGCTGATAATATTATCAGCCTCATTATACTATTTCTATCTCACGAATCAAAACTAAAAATAATCCTTCACAAGTTTAGCAACGGTTCCCGACAGCAGCAGCAGTGCAATCAGGTTCGGGATGACCATCAGACCGTTGAAGGTATCGGCGATACTCCAGAGAAGCCCCAGATCCATGGTGGCTCCCAGAATAGCGACCAGAGAATACACCAGCATAAAAGGTTTGTTAATTTTACTTCCGAAAATAAATTCGATACATCGGGTGCCATACAAACCCCAGCCAATAATAGTGGAGAAAGCGAAACAACAGAGTGCTACTGCTGTAAAAATAGATACCCAGTTGCCGTAGGTGGAAGTAAATCCCTGAATTGTAAGTTCAGCTCCGGCATCCACACCATAAGTGATGGGAATACCACTGCAGAGAATGACCAGTGCGGTCATGGTACAAATCACGATGGTGTCCATAAATACCTCGAAAATCCCAAAAAATCCCTGTCTGACAGGATCGCTTGTATCAGCAGCCGCATGGGCGATGGAGCCTGTACCGAGACCGGCTTCATTTGAGAAGATACCGCGGGATACTCCTTTTTTCATACTGATGAACATACTTCCGATCACACCGCCCGTAATAGCGGATGGAGTGAAGGCACCTTTGAAAATGGAAACAAAGACAGAAGGAACATGTTCAATATTCAGAAGGATTACCCCAAGTGCCAAAACCAGATATAAAAGAGCCATGAACGGAACCAGTTTTTCTGTTACTTTTCCGATACGTTTGATTCCTCCAAGGAGAACCAGAGCCACCAGAATGGTGATCACGATTCCAAGAATAAGGTTGAATATGGAAATCTGATTCTCTGAAAGTACGTGATAGTTAACCAGTGCGGAATCAATGGCAGTGGTGATGGTGTTCACCTGAGTGGCATTGCCGGTACCGAATACGGTAAGAACTCCAAGAGCGGAGAAAATAACGGCAAGCCAGTGCCAACGAGGACCGAGACCGTTTTTTATGTAATACATGGGACCGCCTACCCAGTCACCATTTTCATTTTTCTCACGGAAATGTACAGCCAGTGTTACCTCAGAAAACTTGGTACACATTCCGAGCAGAGCGGACATCCACATCCAGAAAACAGCACCGGGCCCTCCGATTGCGATGGCGCCGGCTACTCCGGCAATATTTCCGGTACCTACGGTAGCCGCCAGTGCAGTACAGACCGCCTGAAAAGGTGTAATAGAGCCATCAGACGCTTCTTTTTTATGAAACATTCGTCCTACGGTCACACGGAACATGTAATCAAACTTACGAAATTGAAGAAAACGGGTGCGAAAACTGAGAAGCAGACCGGCACTGACAATGCAGATCATGGCAGGGACTCCCCAGACAAAACTGTTGACGTTGTCATTGATTTGTTTAATTGTCTCTAACATTTTTTATTCCTTTACTTACAGATTTTCCTAATATGATACCATGAGATGAACAAAAAGTACAGAAAAAAGGAGTCTGATTTTGTAAAAATCTACAAAATCAGACTCCTTTTTTGCTCAGATACTGGTGCTTTTACAAGAGTTGTCAATAGTTATACGCGCCTTCATAACGGTAACAACTTTCTTTTTTTCGGGAAAGCTCCGTGCAGGTGCTGCACCTGTCGCAGAATTCCTGTTCATAGCAGGTGGAGCAGACGCAGCCTTTGCATTTCTCCCGATGATAAGAAGAAGTACTGGAAAAAGGAACTTTTTCTTTATCAATATCCGGATTACTCATGATCGCACCTCCTTTATAGCATCATTATAACGCTGCGGCAGGAGAATTACCAGATAATGTTTTTAGGATTTCGGAAGCGTGAAACGCAAAGAAATCCGTAAGCATCATAGGGTCAAATGCTTTTGCCCCCAACAACTTAATATTGGAAGGCACAAGATTTTGGTAATGACAAGAACAGAGTTTTTCGTTATAATAATGTGGTATATAGCAAAGGGAAGATGACTCACGCCCACAGGCGTAGAGGAATAGTCCTAAATGGGAAAAGAGGATGACAGAACATGAAGAATGAATTATTTTCCATCGGACCATTTACCGTCTATGGATATGGACTGATGATTGCAATCGGTATCATTGCAGCGTATCTCACCGGTGAATATCGGGCAAAAAAGCATAACCTGGATTCGGATCAGATTTTTTCCATTGTAATCTGGGCCGTTGTTGGCGGACTTTTAGGAGCAAAAATCCTATATATTATTACACAGATCAAGGAAATAGCGGCAAATCCCCGGCTTCTGTTGGATGTGACAGATGGATTTGTTGTGTATGGAGGTATTATCGGGGGAATTCTTGCAGCTATGATTTACTGTCGGGTAAAGAAACTTCCGTTTTTAAAGTATTTTGATCTATTGATGCCGTCGGTAGCACTGGCTCAGGGATTTGGAAGAATCGGATGTTTTCTGGCGGGCTGCTGTTATGGGAAAGAAACGGAAAATGCGATCGGAATTGTATTTCATGATTCTGCGTATGCTCCCAACGGTGTAAGTCTTCTGCCGACTCAGCTCATATCCAGTGGACTGAATTTTCTTCATTGCTTACTGCTGATATGGCTGACAAAGAAAAAGAAGGGAGACGGACAGATTGCGGGTCTGTATCTGGTGCTTTACAGTGTAGGAAGATTTATTCTGGAGTTTTTCAGAGGAGATTTAATCCGGGGTTCTGTAGGCGAATTATCTACCTCTCAGTTTATAGCGATTTTTGTATGTCTGGCCGGTGTTATACTGATTGCTGTACGAAACGGTAAGTTTGAGGAAAATCCTTCTGCGAAGAATGAATCAGAGGAAAATACGGCTGCAGTATAAAAAGAGGAGCGGTGAATATGGAAGAATCCTATAAAAGCTTTGCCCGTGTCTATGATATGTTCATGGATAATATTGACTATCCACTGTGGTGTGAATATCTGACCGGACTTTTGGAAGAATATGGTGTAGAGGATGGACTGGTCCTGGAACTGGGCTGCGGAACAGGTAGCATGACAGAGCTTCTTGCCCAAAAAGGTTATGACATGATCGGAATTGACAATTCTCCGGATATGCTGGAGATTGCCATGGAAAAAAGAGAAGAATCCGGTCATGATATTTTGTATCTGCAGCAGGATATGCGAGAATTTGAACTATATGGCACTGTCAGGGGAATCGTCAGTGTCTGTGACTCCATGAATTATGTTCTGGAGGAAGAAGAGCTTCTTCAGGTTTTCCGACTGGTTAATAATTATCTGGATCCCGGCGGCATTTTTATATTTGATCTGAATACTCTTTACAAATATGAAAATCTGATCGGGGATACGACCATAGCGGAAAATCGGGAGGAAGGAAGTTTTATCTGGGAAAATTATTATGATGAAGAAACCCGGGTCAACGAATATGCTTTAACTCTGTTTATTCAGGAAAGCGAAGATCTATATCGAAAGTATGAAGAGTTTCATTACCAGAAAGCTTATGAGATACAGAATGTGATCGGATTGTTGGAAGAGGCAGGTCTGGAATTTGTGGCAGTGTATGATGCATTTACTCATGAAACACCCCGCCCGGACAGCGAAAGAATTTATCTGATTGCAAGGGAATGTGGAAAAAAGATTCCGTAATATGTGCGTAATGCAGTAAGGAAAGGAAAAACAGATGGAACACAAACCGATTGACTGGACGTTGGAGGATCTGCTGGTATTGGCGGAAAACGGAGAGAAAAATGTCCAGTATGCTATTGGATTTTATTATGAAAACGGAATTCATACCTGTGTGAATCATCAGGCAGCAGTGGAATGGTATGAGAAAGCTGCCGGACAGGGGCACCCGGAGGCACAGCTGCATCTGGGGCTCTTGTGTGCACAGGGAAAAGGATGCAGCCAGGATTATAAAAAGGCTTTTTCGTGGCTAAAGAGGGCTGCGGATCAGGGAAATGCAAATGCTCAGTACAATGTGGGACGCTGTTATGAAGAAGGGCTGGGTGTCACGAAGGATATTTCCAAAGCAATCTCCTGGTTTTCCAAAGCGGCGAAGAAAGAGGAGTATCGGGCAGTTTGCTGTATGGGGATGTATTATCTCTCCGGTATCTGTGTTGAAAAGAATGAGAAAAAAGCATTTGCCTGTTTTGAGAAGGCTGCGAAAGCAGGAATTCCGGTGGGACAGTATAATCTGGCGATTTTGTATCAGTTCGGTACCGGGGTGGAGCAGAATTCGGAACAGGCAAATTATTGGATGACGAAAGCGGCGCAGCAGGGATTTTCTCTGGCCGTGGAGGCATTAACACAGGAGAAAGAAAATGAGGAGAATGCGTGATGAGTGATTATATTATAAGAGCAACAGCAGCAGACAGTCAGATTCGTGCTTTTGCTGCAACAACAAAAGAGGTAGTGGAGACCGCCAGAAAAGCTCACAATACCAGTCCGGTATCTACCGCAGCGCTGGGGCGGCTGCTTACAGGCGGTGCCATGATGGGTGTGATGATGAAGGGAGACGATATCCTGACTCTTCAGATCAAATGCAGCGGTCCCATCGGTGGGCTTACCGTGACAGCGGATTCCAGAGGAAATGTAAAAGGATATGTAAATAATCCGCAGGTGATGCTTCCGGCAAATGCGAAAGGAAAACTGGATGTAGGAAAAGCTTTAGATCTGGGTATACTGAGTGTAATTAAAGACATGGGACTGAAAGAACCCTATGTGGGACAGGTGGAACTGAAAACAGGAGAGATTGCAGATGATCTGACCTATTATTTTGCCAGCAGTGAACAGGTGCCGTCTGCCGTAGGTTTGGGAGTACTGATGGAGAAAAATAATACAGTCCGTCAGGCAGGAGGCTTTATCATTCAGCTTATGCCTTTTGCAGAGGAGAAAGTGATCGCACAGTTGGAAAAGAATCTGGCAGAAGTAACTTCTGTCACAGAACTTCTGGATCAGGGCTGTACACCGGAGATGATTCTGGAAAAACTGCTGGGTAACCTGGGACTGGAGATCAATGAAAGGACAGAGACAGCTTTCCATTGTAATTGCGATAAAGTGCGTGTGGGGAAAGTACTGATCAGTCTTGGAGAAAAAGAATTGCAGCAGATGATTGATGAAGGAAATGAAATTGAGCTGAATTGTCATTTCTGCAATACCAATTATACATTCAGTGTGGATGAATTGAAAGAATTACTGACACTGGCAAAGAAATAAGAAGTGTGCCGGGGAACAGGCAGAGAGGGATAAAATATGAAGAATGGTTTTATTAAAATGGCAGCCGGAACACCCAAGATTCAGGTGGCTGACTGTATTCATAACACGGAAGAAATTCTTCGTTTGATAAAGGAAATGGAACAGGCTGGTGCTAAGATCATGGGATTTCCGGAACTTTGTATCACCGGATATACCTGCCGTGATCTGTTCTGGCAGAATGTTTTACTGGAAAGTGCAAAGAACAGACTTCTGTGGCTGGCAGGTCAGACAAATGATGTGGATGCACTGATCATAGTCGGACTGCCGATGGAAGTGGAGGGAAAGCTGTATAACGTAGCTGCCATCTTAAATAGAGGCAAGATTCTTGGGCTTGTGCCGAAGACGAATCTGCCTAATTATGCAGAATATTATGAGGCACGCCAGTTTACTCCTGCAGATGATAAGATGCGCGAAGTGTGTCTGGAGGGAGAAAATGTGCCATTTGGGACCAATCTGATTTTTTCCTGTAAGCAGATGGCTGAACTGCAGATTGCTGTGGAAATCTGTGAAGATCTGTGGGTGCCGAATCCGCCCAGTATCCGTCATGCTCTGGCAGGGGCCAATGTACTCATCAATCTGTCAGCCGGTGATGAGATTACAGGAAAGGATAAATATCGCCGGGAACTGGTGAACGGACAGTCTGCCCGACTGGTGTGTGCTTACCTGTATGCTACAGCCGGTGAGGGAGAGTCTTCTACCGATCTGGTATTTGGAGGTCATAACCTGATTTGTGAAAATGGTTCTGTACTGGCAGAGGCAAAGCGTTTTGTCAATGAGACCATTTACGGGGATGTGGATGTAAAACGACTGACTGCCGAGAGAAGAAGAATGACTACATTTCCGGCGGCAGACAGGGAAGGATATCGGACAGTATCTTTTGAACTGAGACGGGAAGATACCCGACTGACAAGAGTATTTCCGGCAAAGCCTTTCGTACCGTCCAATAAAGCAGAACGGGAAAAACGGTGTGATGAGATCCTTTCTATCCAGGCTATGGGCCTGAAAAAACGTCTGGAGCATACCCATTGCCAGAGTGCAGTGCTGGGGATTTCCGGAGGCTTAGATTCTACCTTGGCTCTTTTGGTGACGGCAAGAGCTTTTGATTATCTGCATATGGAAAGATCAAAGATTACGGCAGTTACCATGCCATGCTTTGGTACAACAGACCGCACCTATCGCAATGCCTGTGAACTGACAAAGAAGCTGGGAGCAACGCTCAGAGAAGTTGATATAAAAGAAGCTGTCAATATTCATTTCCGTGATATTGGTCATAATCCGGAAAAGCATGATGTAACGTATGAGAATTGTCAGGCCAGAGAGAGAACGCAGGTGATCATGGATATTGCCAATCAGACCGGCGGCATGGTGATCGGAACGGGAGACCTTTCTGAACTGGCCCTGGGATGGGCCACCTACAATGGTGATCATATGTCTATGTATGGAGTAAATGCTTCAATTCCCAAGACTCTGGTACGTCATCTGGTACGCTATTTTGCGGATACCTGCGGGGATGTAGAGTTATCAAATATTTTGCTGGATGTTCTGGATACACCGGTGAGTCCGGAACTGCTTCCGCCCAAGGATGGAGAGATTGCACAGAAGACAGAAGATCTGGTGGGACCGTATGAACTTCATGATTTCTTCCTTTATTATATGCTGCGTGCGGGATATGAGCCGGATAAGATTTACCGGATTGCCTGCAAGACATTTGATGGGGTATATGAGAAAGAAGTTATTTTAAAATGGCTGAAGAATTTTTATCGTAGATTTTTCATGCAGCAGTTTAAACGTTCCTGTCTGCCGGATGGCCCGAAAGTGGGAACCGTGGCAGTGTCACCAAGAGGCGATCTTCGTATGCCAAGTGATGCCAGTGCCAGAATCTGGCTGGATGAGGTGGAAAAGTTGGGAGAAAGAATCTAGGAAAGCTGTGTGCAGTAACAAGATAGATGATAATAAAGGGGGAGTTATATGTTGCAGGATTTAATGAAAGATGCAGGATTTCCGCAGGATGCGATAGAGGAACTGCTGGGATTAGAAGAACGGCTGGAGAAAGAAGATAAGTGGAATCGAATATCGGATATGGCACAGAAAATTATGGATTCATTGTCGGAAAAAGATATTCTGGTGAAAACACTGAAGGAAACTGAAAGCTGGGAAGAAGAGCTGGGGATTCACCGATATACGTTGGATCTTTTAGTACTGCTCTGCTGCTGGCAGATTTTGGAGGGTCGATACAGAGAAAGAAAACTTTCCATGGAAATTTTCAAAAATTCACTGCGGGATCTGGAGTTTAAGAGAAAAGAATGCCAGGATGTCTATGGAGTGAATGGGATTTTTGTGGGATTCTGGTATGAACGGTTTTTTGATATTTCCCGGTTTGCACTGGGGAGACTTCAGTTTGAGCTGATTCCGTATCCGTTTGAAAAAGAATATACGGAAAAAGGCCGGACAGTGCGAAAAGGCGATACAGTGATCAATATGCACATTCCTTCGGACGGTCCCCTGCGAAAAGAAGATGCAGATGCCGCCTTTCAGATGGCAGAGGATTTTTACAGAGGAAAACTGACGGACGGGAAAACACCGGATGCCTATATTTCCGAAGAGCCGGCGGCATTTATGATGGAATCCTGGCTGCTGGATCCGGATCTGATGAATCTTTTGCCAGAGGGAAATCTGAAAAACTTTGTTGAAAGATTTACACTGCTTACTTATGAAAAGGCAGAGCAGTTTGGGGATGGCTGGAGAGTTTTTCAGAATGAGTGGAAAAAAACTCCGGAAGAACTTCCCCGCCGGACAAAACTGCAGAAAGCCATTGCAGACTATCTGCAGAAAGGCGGAAAACTCGGAGAAGGGTATGGTATTTTCGTGCGTTAGATATGGGCAGACAGCTGTGAAGTGAATTCTGTGTACATCGTTCATGATTCAGGGGTGGCTTTGGCAAGTGCTGATTTGATGGCTTCCAAAAGAAGCATGGAGGTGTATTTGCTGTCATCCTCATATGTAATGTTATCGGTTGATTGCGTGGCGTAGATCTGAGTTGCCAGATTTTCCAGTGCAGGCTCCACCAACGGATACATGGCAGTAGTAGCTTCGCTCAGATTTACCAGTTCGATGGAATTGATATGATTGCTGTCTACAGTAACCTGGACATCGAAACTGTTGTCATTCAGCTCTATGGCGGTAGTATAGACCCCGGCCACATATTGGTCAGGTTCTGCCGTCTGAGCTGTGGCAGCGGTTTCCATGTCCTTTTTTGGTCCGAACATAATTACAAGGAGAGCAATCATCAATATAGCAAGAATAAGAAAAGCAACGGTGTAGATTACTTCCTTCATATGTAATACAACAATTTTGGTTTTGGAACTCATATACACACTCCTTTTACGGACATTTGTTTTTCTATATCTTATGTGCGAAGGAAAAATATATACCCGGATTAGAGATTTTATTTAGTACTTTTTGATGTCACTATAAAAATAGTAGGTTCCCGCAGTTACCTGATGGCTGACCCCATCAATGATAATGGTTGTATCTACAGGAGTAGTGATTTCATATCTCCAGAAGTTTTCTTCTTGTTTCCATTCGGAAGACACCAGTCCGTGTCTGGTTTCAATGGATGCTTTTAACCAGTCAAGGCGTGTGTCTGGATAAGGCTCGATCAGGATTTTTTCATAGCCGGGTGCGGATTCTACGGTATTGATTCCGGCAGCTACTGTGTAGATCCAGTCTGCCACAGAACCGTAGGCATAATGGTTGTAGGAGTTCATGTCAGCACTCCAGAAATTGCCGTCTTCCATGATACCATCCCAATGTTCCCAGATAGTGGTAGCACCTTTTGTTACCGGATAAAGCCAGGATGGATATTCTTCCCGTAATAATAAAGTGTAAGCCAGATCCAGATGACCGTACTTACTGAGGACATGTAACAGATACGGTGTACCCACAAATCCGGTTTCCAGATGATTGCCGCAGTTAACAATCATTTTGGCCAGTTGGTCAGCAGCAGCCTGACAGTCCTTAGCCAGTTGGAAATGAGCCGCAAGAACACATTCTGTCTGTGTATGGTAAATGGGATATTGGTTGCGGAAAGCGTTCACAATATCGGCATACAGCTTTTCAAATTCAGATACATCTTCTCCTAACACGTTACCTGCCTTGATTACCAGAGATGTGGAATATGCATAAAATGCAGAAGCGATGAAGGATTCATCGCTGGAACCTTTATAACTTCCCGATGGTGCATCCAGACCAAGCCAATCCCCATAGTGTTCACCGCCGGTCCATAAATATGGAGTTGTGGTATGTGTAGTAATATAATTTACCCATTTTTTCATGCTGGTAAATTGCTGCTTCAGAATATCGGTATTGCCGTATGCAAGATATACGGTCCATGGACAGATCGTTGCGGCATCACCCCAGGCAGAACTTGCATTTGTATTTTGCAGTAAGTCAGGAATTACGTGACCTACATAACCATTTTCCGGTTGGTCGGCGGCCAGATCGGCAAGCCATTTGGTATAGAATTTTTCGGCATCATAATTCAGACAGGCTGTGCGGACAAATACCTGCGCATCCCCGGTCCATCCCAGACGTTCGTCTCTCTGTGGACAGTCTGTTGGCACATCTACAAAATTTCCTTTCTGTCCCCAGATGATATTAGAAAAAAGCTTGTTCAGTTTTGTGTTGGAACAACTGAAATAGCCGGTACGTTTCATGTCCGAATGAACAGCAATAGCGGTGAATGTGTCCAGAGTCACTTTGTCGGTTCCACCCGGAAACTCATTGACCCGAATATAACGGAAACCCCAGAAGGTTAACTTTGGCTTGTAAGTCTGTTTCCCGTCACAGCAAATATAACGATACTGAGCTTTGGCAGAACGGTAGTTTTCCGTATAGAAGTTGCCCTCTTTATCCATAACTTCGGCAAAGGAAAGATCCAGAACATCTCCTGTTTTCCCTTCCAGTGTGGATTCTACGTAACCAGTCACTTCCTGACCAAAATCAATCACAGTTTCTCCTTTGGGAGTTGTAAAAATGCGGGCAGCTGCGATATGTTCCTGTTCACGGATTTCCTCGCCCTGCTGAGGAATCAGTGTATCAGAAGGACCCTGAAAGCAGACGGCGTTACGATCAAAGGTCGATTCATAAGAAGCATCGTAGATTTCCCCGTCATATATTTCCGAAAACCGAACTTTGCTTTCTGCGTACTTCCAGGTTTCATCGGAAATGATGGTTTCACAGGTACCGTCTGCATATTCAAGAATCAGCTGAACAAGAAGACCTGCAGGCTGTTTCATCAGTGACTCCTGATAGGGAGAGGCTGCAAAGCCGGGCATAGGGCTGCGGTACCATCCTTTGCCGACGGTAATAGTGAGCCGGTTATTCTCTTCTAAAAGTTCAGTGACATCATAGGTCTGATATTGAAGTCTTTTGTGGTAAGCAGTCCATCCCGGAGCAAGTACAAAATCTCCTATACGTTTCTGGTTCAACATGGCTTCATAAACTCCCAGGGCTGTGATTGCCATAGTAGCTTTTTTAATTGTACCGGATAAGGAAAAATTCTTTAAGAATATGGGTGCGGCATCACCGGTATCAATACCCGGTTTGATCCATTTTGCTTTCCAGTTCATAATGTAATTACCTCCTTTTTGAAATAGAACGAAATTGTATGAATTCTATAAAGCTTTCTTGATAATAAATATAACAGGGTATATGATAATAAAAAACATCTATTTTTGATATGAATATAGGGGTATTTTAACCTTATCACGGAAAAGGGGAGAGAGGAAATGGAACAGTCCTGTAAAGTATTGTTACAAGAAATAGCACAAAAACCGTCGGATAAACTGGTGGTAAAATATTTTGAGCAGGAAGACACAAATCTGCACGATCATGATTGCTTTGAATTGGCTTATGTGGTGGAGGGAAGCGCGGTACAAACACTAAATGGTATGATGGAACCGGTAAGTCAGGGGGCGTATTTCATTATTGATTATGGGAGTAAACATAACTATCAGGATTGTAAAAACCTGAAACTGATCAATTGCCTTTTTCAGCCGGAAATAGTGAATGCAGCACTGGGAAATTGTATTTCTTTTGATGAACTTATGAGAATCTGTATGATCCGTTATTATAAAAATTATCCGGACTGGACACCAGCCGACAGTATTTTTTATGATGAAGATAAGAAAGTTCTTCGCCTTCTGGAAGAAATGATGAAAGAATATAATCGGCGGGAAATTGGCTATCAGGAGATTTTCCGTGGAAAATTATTTGAAATATTGCTCATAACATTGCGTAAGGTGGTGCAGAAAAAGGCAATGGTATCCGTGCGTTCCTGTGAAAAAAGCGATTTAATTCTGGAAGCAGTAAATTACCTGGAGAAAAATTACAGAACCAAGGCACCATTAAGCAGATTCTGTGAGGAAAAGCATTATAGCATACAGTATGTCAGCAGAAAGTTCAAAAAAGAAACAGGAGTCACTTTTCTGGAATATCTTCAAAAGGTACGTATCAGAAAAAGCTGTGAGTTGTTGATCGAAAGTGAAATGATGATTCCGGAAGTGGCTGATCGGGTTGGATATGATGACATGAAATATTTTCATCAGATATTTCGCAAAATAGTAGGAATGTCACCTGGGGAATATCGGAAATTGGTTTATAATATATGAAAATGATGGAAAGACAGTAATGATTTCGTCAAGAAAAGTGAAAGTGGCAGGTTTCACAATCTTTATTTAAAAGAACCAGTTGAAAAAAAAAATAATTTGCCATATAATAATTAAGTAATCAAAGGGGAGCTGACTGAAGTCGGCTGAGAGGAAACTGATTGGTTTCGACCCATAACCTGATTTGGATAATGCCAACGTAGGGACATAACACCAGTATATGATGGAGATGCCTGCGGGTGTCTCCTTTTTAGGTTGTGTGCCGAGCATGGCACTAATCTTACTGGTGAAAGTCCAGTCACGGGTATTTACCGCCAAGTGTAGTGATCCACAAGTCGATACCAGTAATGGTA
>SFGF01000117.1 GCA_004556655.1 Lachnospiraceae bacterium
GTAGCCGATGGGGCAACTGCTGTTCACTATGCAGAGGAATATTTAGCAGGAGGAATGTGAGATGAAAGAAAAAATTAAAAAATGGCTGAAGCCAGTTCTTTTTACCGCAGGCGGCGCATTAGTTGGCCTTGCATATTACTACTTTGTGGGATGCCCCACTGGAGCTTGTCCGCTGACTTCTAACCCGTTCATCACGATGGCCTATATGGGCTTTATCGGCTGGCTGTTGTCCGGTATTTTCGGAAAGGGGTGCAGCGGTTCATGCAATACGCAGTAGCTTTCCTGGAGGGCATTATCACCTTCATATCACCCTGCCTGCTTCCCATGCTGCCCATCTATATCTCCTATTTTGCAGGTGGTGGAGAACGCAGCACAAAAAAGACCTTGTTGGGAGCGTTGGGATTTGTTAGTGGGTTTACTGTAATCTTTGTGGCAATGGGCACTTTGGCAGGCACCATTGGCAGCTTCCTGCGAGAATACAAAGGTGCAGTGAATTTAATTTCCGGATTGATAGTAATTCTTTTTGGCCTCAATTTTCTGGGCATTTTCAAAATGAATTTGTTCAGAGGCGGCAGTAAAACATTAAACAGTCGTGAGATGGGGTTCTTCCCCGCTATGCTCTTTGGCATAATATTTTCCTTGGGCTGGACACCTTGTGTGGGCGCATTCCTCGGTTCTGCCTTGATGCTGGCCTCTCAGCAGGGTCATGTAATCAAAGGTATGCTGATGCTGCTTTGCTATTCGTTGGGACTTGGCATTCCTTTTCTTCTCAGTGCTATTCTGATCGACTATTTGAAGTCAGCCTTCAACTGGATTAAAAAACACTACCGGATCATCAATACTGTCAGCGGCTGTTTCCTGATATTGGTGGGTATCCTGATGGCAACAGGAACGCTGGGACAGCTACTCAGCCTGCTTAGTTGAGGAGGGTTTATGAATAAAAAG
Organism: Lachnospiraceae bacterium; assembly: GCA_004556655.1. Taxonomy (GTDB): domain Bacteria; phylum Bacillota; class Clostridia; order Lachnospirales; family Lachnospiraceae; genus Oliverpabstia. Next base: position 946 of record SFGF01000117.1, read on the forward strand.
AAGATAATAATGATACTCGTTCTTGTGTTTGTTCTCATTTTAGGTGGCGCAGGAATTCTATATAAACAGCTTGGACAGAAACTGGCTCCCAATCTGCTTGCTACACAAACACCGCAGGAAACCGAATCCACAGAAGCCTCCACTCCAACAACACAAGAGAATGAATCAGAAAAGATATTGGCACCGGATTTTACAGTTTACGATCTGGATGGAAATGAAGTTCATCTTTCGGATTTTATCGGGAAATCCGTTGTCCTAAACTTCTGGGCAAGCTGGTGTAGTCCATGTAAAATGGAAATGCCTGATTTTAACGAAAAGTATCTGGAAATTGGTGAAGAAGTACAGTTTCTCATCATCAATATGACCGATGGCTCCAGAGAGACTGTGGAAACTGCATCTGCTTTCATCGCAGAACAGGGCTATTCTTTCCCGGTATTTTACGATACAGATCAGGATGCCGCTGCAACCTACGGTGTTTATTCACTGCCTACCACATATTTTATTGATGAGGAGGGAAACGCAATCGCTCAAGCAACGGGTGCAATTGATGAAGAAACCTTGCAGCAAGGAATTGACATGATTATTTCCGACAGGTGATGATCAGCATATTATATCGAAGTAAAATGCAAAAAAGTGGCCACGGTCTCACACTCCAAAACGGAATGGACCGTGGCTCTTTCTCTACCTTCAGCGCTGTTCTTCTTTTTGTTGTTTCTTCTCTTCCACTCGTTTGTGACGGTCAATACCCAAGATATGCTCAACCGTCTGCTTGGCAATCAGATATTCCTGCATCTCTTTCTTCACCTGACGATATTCTGCATAGGCTTGTTTTTTCTCAACCAACAACCGGTTAAACTCCTCATGCAGAGCCTGACGGGAAGGAACCTTTTGCCCATCCAACTGATCAAAGGCTTGCTTTGCCGCCTTATGGAGCATCAGCTCGTCACGATGTTCTTCAAAGAACTTTTTGCTGTACCCGGACTTGCGGTATGCTTCGTAGGTCTTTCTGGTCTTGGAGTAATTATTGATGTGCGTCTGCAATGCTCCAATCTCAACCATCCGTTTCTCAGCCGCCTTAATGGAATCGGAAAGTTCAGAGAAGCGAGAAGTCAGCTTATCCGTAAGGGCGACCAAATCCTCATAACTGTCCACGCCTTTTTCTTTCAAAAGGCATACTGTCCTGGCAGCTTCTTTTCGATTGTATTTCTTTGCCCACTTCTCATAGCCAACCGATTTTCCTTCCGCCATCTTTGACTGAATATCAATGAGAAGGTGGAACTGCTTCTGTTCGGGAGCCTGACGAGAACCGCCCTTAGACTTGTGCAGACTTTTTCCGGCAATAACGGCACAGATTTCTTCCTCACTATACCCTTCACCCAGAGAACGCAGGCGGATAAATCGCTTCTGTTCCTTTCCACGAAACGCAAGCTGTTTTCCATCCTTAAACTCGAATCCCTTATTGGCAAGAGCCTGAACAAAATCTTCAAAACTCTTGGGCTTCTCTTTGAGTACCGAGTCGATTGCTTCGCAAAGCTCGTCACGCTGAGTTCGCTTTTTCGGGAAAACCGTTCGTTTCTGACGCTCTCTATAAGGCTTCGGTGTGATGATGGAAAGCCCGTGTTCTGCGCATACACGATCACTCAGCCTTTGAATCGCCAGACCGGAAAGGAAGAAGTTGTTGAACTTCCGGGAACAGTCAATAGATGTCGAATTATAAATGATGTGATTGTGTATATGGGCTTTGTCAATGTGGGTTGCAACTATGAAAGCATGGTTGCCTTTCGTCCAACGCATTGCCGTTTCATAGCCCACTTGATTTGCTTCTTCCGGGGTGATTTCTCCCGGCTTAAAGGACTGGCGTATACTTTGTTGGATTTCTTAGGGTATGGACTCTTTTTAACTTCGCATAATTCGGGATAACTCCTTACAGAGATTTCAGCCAATCAAGAAGGTCTTTATCCTTTTTCCATGCAGGAAGTTCTTCAGATGATGGACTATTGTAGGCTTCCATCAATGCTTTGCGTTTCATTTTTTCATCTGCACGTGCATAAATTTCGGTTGTTGGAATATCAGAGTGTCCAAGTAAATCTCTGATATAAACAAGGTTTACTCCTGATTGAAGCAAATGCATTGCTTTACTGTGCCTCAGCCAATGCGGTGTAATCTCTTCAGAAATATCTTTTATTCCTACTGCTTGAGCCTGTGCAGCATATTTTTTCAAAATGTATGTTACACCAGCTCTTGTCAATGGCTTATTGCCACGATTAGTAAATAAAGGATTGCGTCCATATGCAGGTGAAGACAGGCCTGAGCCTTCAATGTACTGTTTGAGTAATTCACCGGTTGGCTTCATAACTGGAACAATACGGCTTTGATCACAGAAGTTATCTGTTCGTGTGTAAATATATAAGGTACAAATGAATTATGATTCAATCCTTTTACTTCCGGCACGATATAAGCATCATATCCGAGGTTATTCAAGTAGATGGCAAACTGTCTTATGCAGGTAATGCGGTGTGAGCGACTTTTTTCAAATTCACCTTCCCGAGGGGCTATCCATTTTTCAGCAAAAGAACGGGATATTTCTATTTCTGTGACGCCCTGTTCTTCACTGAAACGACAAAATCGAGATAAGCATTTCGGTTCATCTGCGTATTTAAAACCGGCACTTCTTTTGTATTGAATGAATTCATGAACGGTTTCAGCAAAAGGGCCTGTCATTGTTGGAGATTTTCTAATTCTTGTCATGTTAGATTGCCACCTCCAATGCACACTTCCTAAGTTCACTGATATCGATACGAAGATAGGCCATCGTTGTTTCGGTAGTTGTATGTCCCAGGATTTCCGAAATAACAGGAAGCGGAATCTCATGTTCCAACAGACGACTTGCAAGGCTATGACGAAGCGTATGGGAACCTTTCTTTTTCCCTTCAAGATGAATTTCGGATTTCTGGAGATGGACTCTTACAAGGGCACCGACTGCACCTGGATTGAAATTCGTATAAGGTGGAACCTGTCTCACAAACACATGATCCGAATCAGTTTTTGGTCTTGAGTTCTTCAGATAGTTGATGATTGCTTCACCAACATCTTCAAGAAGGGGAAGTTCCAATGGATTTCCAGTTTTTACCTGGGTCAGTCGGATGACTTCTTTCTCCCAGTCAATGTTAGAAAATCTGAGATTTGCAACATCGCTGCTACGCAGACCAAGTCTTGCAATGAGCAGAATGATGGCATAATCACGGATTCCACAAGGATTTCCAAGATCAATCGAATCAAGAAGCTTTGTTACCTCGTTCGCAGAATACGAGGAAGGCAAGCGACTCTGTCTGTTGTAATGAGGGTTTGGAAGCTTTGAGAACATCTCTTTTTCCATAAAACCATTCTCATAGCAGTATTTCAGATAATATCGTATCGCACGCATTGTATGATTTATGGTTGGTTTTTCATAACAGCTCAAAGATGTCATGAAATCCAAAACATCTTTAAGAGACAACGTATCCAGAGAAGAAATATTTTTCTTCTTTAAAAAGGCAAAAAAACGTTCCTGATATAAACTGGAAATCTTATTCGATTTTTTGATGATTCCGATTTTCTCCCGATGGGAAATATATGCTTCTGCGCTGTTTTTGAATCCTTCCGGAAAGGTGTATGCTCTTTTATCCATAACAAGATAGAGAGTGACATTTCCTGAACGTTGGTATTCTGCCAAAGCATTTATACAACGGGAATAGGTTGCACACCATTTTTTCTGCTTGATTTTAGATGACATGGAATAATGATCTTCTAAAAACTGTAATCCAAAGTCCATGCTGAAAGAATCTGTGTCGTGTTCTTCGGCGTAGAGTAAAAGTTGCTTTGTAAGAGTTTTAAATACGTTTTGGTAATAGTTGGATGCACCTGCCTGAATGAGTGCTTCCTCAGTCTGGTTGATTAGTTGCTGCAAAGTTGAATTTTCCACCTTGTGTTCCTCCTTAAGTGATTTGATAAAAATACACTTAAATCGTGATAGATTATGGAAAGTAAATCAACCAAAGAATCCTTTATTCATAAGGATTTTTGAACAAAATCGCTGCGCGATGGCCTGCCAAGGCTGTAGTGCAGTTTTTACTTTGAAATATAAAAAGCAGTGGTAGCCAAGTCCTAAAAGTAGTATTGTTAAATCACCACAAAATAACAATCAAACAGGATCGACACCACCACTGCCATGAACAGATTAACATATATTATCATTTTAGACAAGTGTTCTTACGATGCCCATGCGCCTCCAAATATAAGGATAAGGACTTCTTAACGGAAAATTCTTTTACTATATTGGAGGACATTTCGATGAATGAAAAATACCTTTTTAAATTACTGCAGGATATGCAGTTAAAAAATTTTACATCAAATACATGTGAAGACTATTATCGTTTTGTGAAAAGATTTCTTGATTTCACTAATAAGGATGCCATGTCCATTACCTACGCTGATATTCGGAAATTTATATTCTACATGAAAGATTATGAGAACAAAAAAGCTTCCACAATTAATGTCTATACTGCAGCGATCCGTTTCTTCTTTGAATACACTCTTGGATATGTGTGGGATTCCAAAAAAATACCAAAAATGAAACGCGACAGGCAGCTCCCTATAATCCTTACCCGGGAACAGGTAAACCTACTTATTGATTCTATGGATAACTATAAGCACAAGGCCATCACTGCAACGATGTATTCCTCCGGTCTTCGGGTCAGTGAAGTCTGCCATCTGCGCTATGAAGATATCCGCAGGAAACAGATGATGATACATGTTCCATTGTCAAAGAACCGACAGGACCGCTATACCATATTAAGTGACAGGAACCTGGAAATCCTTACAGAATACTGGTACCGTTATAACCGCCCGATGGGATGGCTGTTTCCAAGCACAGTAAGGGATGAGCCACTTACCAGTTCAACCGTTCAACTATTCATAAAAAATCATGCACGGAAA
>SFGF01000118.1 GCA_004556655.1 Lachnospiraceae bacterium
CCCAATATGTTTCCGACTAATGCCGAAAACAATGTTACAATGACCGGCATGGAAAGATAATGACGGATCAGTTCACCTTTTGTATAACCGGATGCTCGAAGCGTTCCGATTGCGGATGCTTCCTTGGCAATCGTATTACTGATTGTTACAGCGAAAATAAATGCAATGATTACAATCAGTATATCTAACAACACTCCACCCATTGCTTCATCCGACCCCATATCTTCAGTCGCAAAATTAATTGCCGGATTTGCATACTTTGGCAGGTATTCTTCTATTTCATTACCAAACACAATAGTCTGGCGAAGCAGAGCTTTCAAAAAATTATCAGACAGTGTTTTCTCTTCTTTTTCATCTGCAGGCTGATTTACATACTGCCACGCATATGTATAATGAACCGTCTTGTCCAGGTACTCAAAACCTTCTTCTGTTACCATCGCCACATCAAATTGTAAGGCATCGAACATCAAATCTGTGCTTTTTTCGTGAAGCGTTGCATAATTCACATAGGCAAGCACCCCAACTACAGTATAAGGCTGCCCGCCGACTGTAATCCTCTCTCCAACTTTGACTCCGATATTGTCCGCGTGCATACGGTCAATAGCGATTTCATCTTTATCATTCGGAAATCTTCCCCCCATAAGACACGCCAGATTAACCTCTTCCGTCTTTGCATAGACCCGAATGATTCCGTCTGATATTCCATCATTATCATAATCCTCTTCCATGTTCTTGTAGAAATTCTCATATATTTTTACAGGAACAGCTTCAAAGTCAGATTCATCAGCTTTTTCTCCGGATTCAATCGCAGAAAATAATTTCTCATTAGCTCTGCCATTCAATTCAAAATGTCCATCTTCCAGTTTATACCTGGTTTTTCCTTCATCCGCTGCTTTCATCATGCTTCCGTTAGCGACATACATACCGGACACAAAACCAATTGTAAGGATCAGAAACAGGCTTACTACAAAATACTTTTTCCATTCATCCAAAAGTTCTTTTGGAATCCTTTTTATGAGTGGATTTCTGATTCTTTTGTTTTTCATCTCTTTCACGCCCCTTACCACTCAAGATCAGCCGCTGAAGTTTTATTCTTATTAATCTCGTTATAGCGGACACATCCATCACGAAGTCTGATCACATGATCCGCCATATTCCTGATTGCTTCATTATGTGTGACCATAATAATAGTGTTGCCGTATTTCGCATTTACATCTTCAATCAATTTTAATATTTCCTTCGACGTATTATAGTCCAGAGAACCGGTTGGTTCATCACAAAGCAGGATATCCGGATTTTTCACGATGGCCCGGCCAATAGAAACCCGCTGCTGTTGTCCGCCCGAGAGCTGATTCGGAAGCTTATACCGGTGATCATAAAGTCCAAGTGTATTCAACAGTTCATCAATGTCAAGAGCATTATCCGACAGATAAGCACCCGTTTCAATATTCTCCTTCACATTCAGGTTTCCAATCAGGTTGTACATCTGAAAAACATATCCAAGATGCTTTCTGCGATATTGTGTCAGTCTTTTTTCTCCCATATCCTCCAGCTTGTCTCCATTTATGGATATGTATCCGGAATCAGCACTGTCTATCCCTCCGATGATATTAAGCAATGTAGATTTTCCGGAGCCGGAAGGTCCGAGAAGCACACAGAATTCTCCCTTTGCAACAGAAAAACTCATTCCGCGGAGCACTTCCTGACGGGTTTCGCTGCTTCCATACCCTTTCTTTAAATCTACAATTTCTAAAAATTTTCTTTCTTCCTCTGACATATTTTTATCCCCCCGAATAATCCTGTTTTGACATACGCTTCTGTCTTAATATTTAAAACCTCATATCCTGTTTCACGTACAGCTTTTCTCAATTTTTCTGCATCCAATGGCTTTTCGGCTATAATTTCCGTCTTTCCTTTAGTATGAGATGAGCAAACCTTTTTAACAGCAAACTGCCTGCGTATGGTATCGTTAATATGACTTTCGCACATTCCACAGGACATCCCATCAATATCAAGAATCATTTTTATCATGCCTATACCTCCTGACACATTTACTGTGAAAACCGTAAAAGAAACCTCCATTCTCTCATACACTCTTCAACAAATATTGAACCATTTGCATATCGGATCCGGACATTCGCTGATTTTCATTCAGTACGAAGTTAGTATATACTTACCGGTTCGATATGTCAATGACAGTATATGAGAATGTTTTTCAGATATAAGAACAGATGCCGTACAGATTAGAAAATTTACATTCTTGAACGGTTTTACTTTCCTTAAGATTCCAACTATTTCAAAAAAAATAAAACCCTTATGGGTCTTATTTTTATACCAAATAAAAAACTTAACAATATATCTGTTACTCTATATGGACAATACTATCAACATTCTTTCACAAGAGCCAGCTGATGCTTAATGTTAATGATTTCCTGAGCTGTCATAGGACTGCTCTTACGAACTGTCATTAGAATGACCAACTTTCTGTCACCTAAGTGCCTGATACCAGAAGCGGGAGATCCCCGCCCACTGGCATCTGTTCAGATTTCATCCTATACATTTTTTATCCGCAAGTATCTTCAAAGCGGTTACAACTGTACATGCATCCACTTTTTTCATCTTACTGTAGTTTCGAAGCCGTTCCTCATTCCAAAAGGTATCCGACAGGGCGGCAAGTTCCGTACCGATATCCCAGTTGGGAATACAGATATAATTCCCATACGCATGTTTTCCTACAATCAGATGAAAATGGCTCCCTCTTGCGTCAAGTTCTGCCTCACAGGGATCACCGCTTTTTATGATCTCTAGCGTACCTTCCCACTGATGGGGGGAGCAGCCTTTTCCTTTGCATAAAAAAGTGATCATTTATGTACGTCACCTCCCAGAAGTTCGTGCTCGATGATATAATGCACCAGATGCTCATCGATCAAACGCTTATTCTGCTGGCTTGCATACATAAGGCTTTTTTCACAGATCCGGTTGATACTGCGCGGGATCCCTGTAGATTCTTTATAGATATCATCCATGGCTTTATCGGTGAATATCTCCTGTTTCCCTCCGGCATAAGCCAGATGGGAAATGATATATCTTTCCGTTTCCGCCCTGTCCAGGTGCGGCAGGACACAGTTGATATCAATACGCTGCCGGACAGCTGCATAACGCTGCATCCGCAGCTTATCCCATAATTCCGTCTGTCCTACCAGCACCAGTGCCATCGGGCTCATGGAATCGAATTTATAATTCAGCAGGAAACGGAACTCTTCAATGGTTTCCTTTTCGAGCAGGTGGGCTTCATCCAGAATACATACTACTTTCTTTTTGTGCACACCCCGAATGATCTCGACTTCCTTCTGGAGCTGCCGTTTGGCATCACCCCGGTAGAACTTCGACTCGATCCCCAGCTGGTCCAGCAATCCTTTATAGAACCACCGCGGGGTAAGCTTTGAATCGGACAGGTAAAGGAAAATGTATTCTTCCTGGGAAAGGGTTGTTACAAACCGGCGGATCAGAGTGGATTTCCCACATCCGGCATCTGCAGTGACAACAGCGAACAGCTGCCGGTCTGCCGCATAGGCAAGCCTGCCAAGGGCGTCTGCCATGGCAGGGGACTCATAAAGTTCCTGTACGGGTATATCCCTTACGAAAGGGGTATGCGTCATCTGGTAGAAAGTTTCATACATGGCGGCCACCATCCTTTCTGTATTCCCCAAAGGAGATGGCATCTGCCCTCTGCTGTCTGGTCTGTACATGTTTTTTCTCCAGAGCGGCCAGCATTCTGGAAGATTCGGTTTCCTGTTCCTGCATAGACAAAGGGAGAGAAGGTGCTTTGTCACAGAACGGGCCGATCTTTACCGGCTCTGCTGTAAAAGGCTCCATTCCGGAGTATCGTATGGTAATGTTTTTAGGTGCCATGGGATCATAAGAGATCTCAACCCTGCATCCGATCAGTGAAGGCTTTGTTTCGTATTTCCTTCCCCGAAAGCTGATGCAGGCACCCTTGTCCACAAGGCGTTCCTCATGATGCAGGAATGCTTCGGCGACAACCGATGCGTCGAGGAATGTCAGGGGCTTTGTATCCCTTCCCCATTCCTGCAATGGTGTGATGCCTGCCGCCGGTATGGGACTGTTCATGCTCTCGTAGTACTCCCGGATCCCGTCATGCGGTGTTTTGTGATAGTATTCCTCCAGGTAAATCTCCCAGTAACGGTTCAGTTCCTCCAGGGTTTTGATTTTATGTACTTTTGCTTCCCTGAGGAACGAATCTACGACCTGGTGGAATTTCTCCACCTTGCCTTTGGACTTCCCGCTCCTGACAGGTGCTGTACGGATGGTGATACCAAGCCTGGAAAGCGAGAACTTCAGCTGCTTTGCCACATACTGTGAACCGTGGTCAAAGTAACAGGCATCGAATTTCCCGTGCTTGAGGATGACTTTCCGGAAAGTATCCTCAACAATGGCTTCTTCCTGATTATCATAAAAACTGGACTGCAGGACATACCGGGAATGATCATCGATTGCCGATGACAGGTACGTCTGCACCATTGCACCGTTCTTTCCGATCGGGAGTTTTAAGCCGTATTTGATATCTCCCTGAAGCAGCATCATCCGATGCGGTTTACAGAAACGTTTGGAAGAACTCTTCCTTGCGTCATTGTACATCTGCATCTGGCGGACACCAAAACCTGCCTTATAAAGATAACGTTCCATGGTGGATCGTTTCAGGATCCCCGGGGCTGCCCATCCTTCCAGTTCCAGTATGTAAATGATCTGCTTCACGGAACGTTTTGGAACTTCCCTTTTCAGTTGGATCGCCTGCTCAAGAATCTCATCAAAGTTCTCAGGCAGTTTCTGAGACCGCCGCTGTTCCCGGTTCAGCGGTTTTAATCCGGCGAAACCGCCGTTCCTGTACGCTGCTTCATAGCGGTACAGGCTGCGTGGGGATATACCGTTCTTCCCGGCAATGTCTTCTCTCATCTGGATGCGTTTTGCATTATCCAGTGCTTCATCCAGCAGGGGAGCAATCAGCTGATACCGGTTAAGGGCCTGCTCATCCTGCCATTGTTTGTTTTCTGTTGTCTGCATGATCTTTATCCTCCTTTTGGATGAGCGTACCATACTTGATGTGTGACAACAAAACAAAGTCGGTGCATGGACAACAGACTTAAAAGGATACAAGAAAGCCACCCGAATTATAAATAAAGCGGAGAATGGTCTCCAGCCATTCTTCACTGGAACTGCGCAGTTTGTCAAGCAGGGACATGCTGGCATTCAGGAGTTCCTCACCGAATCCCAGCAGACGGTATCCGACAGATTTCAGATAACCGTCTATCCTTAGATGGTTTACCATCAGCCAGTGATGCCACCTATACATTGTAACCTCACAAGGATAATCTGCAGAATCGTCATCCTCTGGGGTAACGATTCCATCAAGCACTCCTGAGATAACTTCCGTGGCATAGTGTTTAAAGGGGGCCAGACAATCCGGAAGCTCCCGATGAAGCCTTCCACACTGATGGCATTTAAGTCGGCGTATGATATAAATACGACGTTCCCGTCCTTCCAGGAGCATAATGCGCTGACAGGAATCACGGTAAGCTAATGGTTCACCACAAATAGGACAATAGGATATGGCACTGCTTTCAACAAAAAATATTTTCTTCCTCATTGTAAGTGACAGTGTAATCTGATACAATAACCATGGTTGTAAAACCATAGTCCCAGAGTACACGTCTTGCAAGGAGGGTGCTCTGGGATTCCTTTCTTTATACTGATGTCAGTATAATGGTCTATCCAGAGACAATCAAGTAAATCAATTTTTAGTCATATGAGATTAGCATAAACA
>SFGF01000119.1 GCA_004556655.1 Lachnospiraceae bacterium
GGTTCTTGCTGCCTGACTGTCCAGCATGGTCACAATACAAAGGTACACAGACAGACTGGCTGCCAAAGACAACAGTACCACCGCAGTTCTTTTCTTATCTTTTGTAAACTGCTCCAGGGAAAGTCTTGCTATTACTTTCCCCTGTCCTGCTTTTCTTCCTTTTACGGTTTTGTGGGGCGGACGATAACCAAGCGCTTCTATTGGAGAGATATCTGCTGCCATTTTTGCCGGTTTTTGGCTGGCCAGAAAGATGGTAACTCCAACCAGTAAGATGGTTGCCAGCAGAACTGCCGGATGAAAACGAACCATATCTGCTCCAACATAACCACTTTTGATTCCAAGTGATTTTACTACAACAGGAATCAGGAAAAAGGATGCCAGCCCACCTGACAGACATCCAAGTACTGTCCCTGCAGATCCGATCAGAAGCATCTGTTCCTTCATCATCCTTTTTATCTGCTTTTCCGTCATTCCGACCGTCTGAAGCAGACCATAATAACGAACTTTTCCAGCTACGGAAAGATACATAATATTATAAATAAGCAGATACGCACACAAACAGGTAACTGCAATCAAGCCAATAAGGCCTGCCAATATCTGAACCGATGCGCCAAGATCTTCCATGAAGAAAAGATTCTGCTGCTTTCCAAGGTTCATACTTTCGATAAAAGCATTCTGCTCTGTTTTTGTCATTATTTTTTGCTTAAAATCCATAAAGTAACGACCGGAAGCTGCCTGAGAAAGCTTCCATCCCGATTGATCATAGAATTCTTTCGAGACATAAAACTGTTTCTTTGGTCCATATCCGTCCCAGATCCCACAGATTCGAAAAGTCCCTGTAAAGATTCCCTCATGTGTTCCATAAGACATAGCAAGGGTATCGCCTACATCAAGATCTTCGTAACCACATTCTTTTAAAGCGGATTTTGTTACCATTATCTCATCCAAAGCTGTCGGATATCTTCCTTCCAACTTTTCTCTGACCGGCTCCATCATCTGTGTCCAATATCCATCATCTGCCCAGATCAGTCCCACATTAGGTGTGGAATCCTGATCTGTTTTTTCTACCCATCCACAGACTCCCACCGCACCTGTCAGAACGATATCCGGGTTGTTCTCACACATTTGCCTCTGTTCATCCGTCACTCCATACATGATTGCATCAAATTCAGCTCCTGACATACGGATGTTCTGAATTTTCTGAAGTCTAAAATAAGAATCTCCAACTGTGAATATTGTGAATACCAAAAAGGAAGAAAGAAGAACCGCAAGGAACAACGTAATGGTCTTTCTCCTGTTTACTTTTAAAGCATTCCATGCCATCCTTTTGATCACTTTCTGATTAGGATTCTTAAGCATAGGAATCACTTCCCTTCCTGGTATCTCCTACAATCTTTCCGTCCTCAATATGTACGATACGATCTGCAAGCTGTGCAATGTCTCTGTCATGAGTGATCAAGATCAAGGTCTGGCTGAACTGTCTTGCTGCCATTTTCAAAAGTCCAAGCACATCATGGCTGGTAACCGAATCCAGATTTCCCGTGGGTTCATCAGCCAGAATAATGGCGGGCTTCGCCGCAAGCGCCCTGGCAATCGCAGCCCTCTGCTGCTGTCCACCAGATAATGTTCCAGGAAGAGCTTCCCTCTTCTCTGCCAGCCCTAAAAGTTCCAGTATCCCATCCACATATTCCACATCAACCTTTCTCCCATCCAGTTCCACCGGAAGAATGACATTCTCATATACATTAAGATCCGGAACAAGATTATAATTTTGAAAAATAAACCCGATCTTTCTTCTGCGGAATATGGCAAGCTGTTCTTTTTTCATCCCCAGAAGACACTTACCCTCTACCAACACTTCCCCTTCTGTTGGCACATCCAGTCCACCCAGCATATGCAAAAGTGTACTTTTCCCGGATCCGCTTTTTCCGATAATAGCAACAAATTCCTGATCTTTCACACGAAAATCTACGCCATCCAATGCCTTTACCGTATTTTCACCCATTTGATAGTATTTTTTTAAGCTTCTTGTCTCTACAATGTACTCTTTCATTGGTTTGCCTCCTTCTTTTGATATTCTATAGAATATCTCCTAAAAATCACAAACCTGTCTCAATTTTCAATTATCACAAGATTGTGACAATCCCCGATCGGTTATGTTACGATTTAATCACCGGTAAATACAGGCGAAAACACGCTCCTTTTCCCACTTCAGACTGTACTTCTATGTAGCCCTTCTGAAGCTCCATGATTGTTCTTGCAAGATATAATCCGATCCCAATCCCTGGTTTATCATGAACCTCCGGCTCACGGTAAAATCTTGTAAAGATCTCTGCCTGCCTCTCCGGTGCAATCCCTTTTCCGGTATCGGAAATGCTGATCTTAAAAAATAATTCCTGTCTTTCTGTCTGAATATGGATTTTTCCACCGGGTTCGGTATACTTGAGTGCATTATCCAGAATATTATAAATTGCTTCCTCCGTCCATTTGCTGTCATGACGGATCATCATATTTTCTTCGCAGTTCACATATAGATCAATCCCCTTCAACGCCGCCTCCGGAACCACATCGGCAACCGCGTGGCGAATTGTTTCGTATAGATTTTTGTCTTCCTTATGTATTTGCAGAATTCCCGTTTCAAGCCTTGACATTTTTACCATGCTCTGCATTAAAAAATCAATTTTTTCCATCTGCCCTTTGATTTTTCCCAAAAACTCCTGACTGTTTTGCGAAAACTCCTCGTCCTCAAGGAGTTCCAGGTATAGTTTAATATTGGCAATGGGCGTCCTTGTCTGATGGGATATATCAGAAATCAATCCCTTTACTCTTTCTTTCTCACGAAAACCGTCTTCTTCTTTTTTCCGGAATACGTGCCCGGCTTTCGCTAATTGTGTTCCTGTTCTTCCCCAGAGGCTATCCTCCAATTCTTCTTCCATATTCCATTCTTTTCCTGTTACGATAGCATCCAGAGCATCTTCCACCTTTTCAGCAAACAACTTCGCTTCTTTTTTTATCCGGTAGTTTTTCCATAACAATACCATTACTGCTGCAAATAAAATTATCATCATGATACACATCAGCCAATCCATTGATATCCCATCCCATATACATTTGAAATATACCTGTTATTCTTATCTTCAATCTTTCCTCTCAGACGATTCACATTTACTGCCAGTGTGTGCTTGTCCACAAACTGGCCTCCGCTGTCCCACAACCGCTCCAATAACAAATCATAAGTCAGAAGCTGTCCCCGGTTCATAAGAAATTGACGAAGCAGACGGCACTCTGTCGGTGTGACGGGGCATTCCTGACCTTTTACCGTCACTCGTGCATTATCCAAATCTATATATAAATACTCATCTGCAAAAATCAGACGATTGACCGAAGCAGTTCTTTTTAAAATGACTTCTATTTTTCTAAGTAAAATCTTCATTGAAAATGGTTTTGTAACGTAATCTTCTGCCCCGGATTCATATCCTGCCAGAGCATCCTCCTCCATATCCCTGGCTGTCAGGTAAATGACCGGAACTTCTCTTTGCTTTTTTACCCACTGGCAAAAAGAGAAGCCCTCGCCATCTGGAAGATTCACATCCAGAAGGACCATATCTATCTGATTCTCAAAAAAAATCTGCTTCCCTTTTTCCATAAAAGTCACACCATAAACTCCATATCCTGACTTTTTCAAAGAATAACAGATCGCCTGATTCAAATCATAATCATCTTCTACAACTAATATATTCTGCATATCCTAATTCCTCCAATACAGATTCTCACAAAGAAATCTCTGCATAGCAATGATACCTTTCAATATTGTACCACAGACTTTTCCTGGGTATGGGAAAAAAAGAAAGAATCTCAATTTTGTGATTATTCAGTGCACAAAAAAAATAAATATTTTACAAGTCTTTTCATATATGTAAATGGTAGTATGAAAATGTAGTTTTTCGGCGGTTAAAAATGTTGGTTTTCGGCAAAGCTTAATCATATGTGATACACTCTCATATGAGAGGTGCAACATATGAGGAAAGACATTTATGAGCGTATGAAACTAATGAAAAAAGACGGTATCAAACCCAATTATGCTGAAGTCGCTCGTGCCTATGGCTGTGACTATCGCACAGTCAAACGGTACTTTGAAGATGATTCAGCAACTGTTAAAAAGCGTGAATATTCATCAAAGCTTGATCCATATCGCGAGACGATTCAAGATAAACTGAAGCTTGGGTGCTCTGCACATTCAATCTTCAAGTTTATCGAGAAAAAAGGCTTTACAGGCAAATACACAATCGTTAAGGATTACTGCCGGAAGATTAAGCGAGAAGAGAAACAAAAAGCAACTATTCGCTTTGAAACCAATCCCGGCCTTCAGGGGCAGGTCGACTGGAAAGAGGAGATTTCTCTTGTATCCAGTGGTGGAAAAATATTTACAATCAATATCTTCCTGATGCTTTTGGGTTATTCAAGGAAGAAATACATAGAACTGACCTTGGATCGCAGTCAGGACACTCTGATGAATGCGATGGTACGAGGGTTCAAGTACTTTGAAGGAGTCCCTAAGGAAATTATCTTCGATAACATGAAGACTGTAGTTGATCACAGCAAAACAATGTATGAAAAAGCTGTCATCAATGAAAAGTTCTATCAGTTCTCCAAGGATATGGGCTTCGAGGTGTGGGCCTGCAGGCCATATAGACCTCAGACAAAAGGAAAAGTCGAAGCCCTGGCAAGGACAACCGGTCGTCTCATGGTTTACAATAACGAGTTTGAAACCATAGAAGAACTGGACGAAATTGTCAGGGAATTAAGGGAAGAGCTTAACAATGAGATTTCTCAGGCAACAGGTCTACCTCCGAATGTGTTATGGGAAAAAGAAAAAGAATATCTTCACCCGCTGCCTAATCCTGAAATCATAGATACTTACCTGACAATACCACTCGTAAGAAAAGTTTCTAAAGAGTCCATGATTGTGTACAACAAACGAAAATATTCTCTTCCAGTACAGTATATAGGAAAAACCGTAGAAATTAAAGAGGAAAATGGTAAACTTCTGATAATGTACCGAAAAAATATCATTACTTCGTTTGATTTAAGCACTAAAAGGTTTAATTACAAAATTGAACATATGAAAGAAATACTGGGCTCCGATGTCATGAAATACAAGGATGATGGCGAAATCGAAGAATTCGCGAAAAAGCAACTTAAACTTTATGACAATTTAAAAGGAGATTAAAAAATGTCTGCATATATTCAATTACTCAACAATTTAAAGCAGCTGGAACTCACTAAAATGATCGAGATTCTGCCTGCATATATGGATAGTGCTGTGGTGGAAAACAAGTCTGCCACAGATATACTTAACGAATTAGCTGAGGCTGAAATCAATTTCAGGGAAGAAAGGGCAAGGCAGATTAATCTGACAATATCACATTTCCCTTTCCTGAAGACACTGGATGATTTTGACTTCACATACCAGCCATCCATCAACAGAAATCAGATAATGGATCTTGCATCTTTGAGATTCATTCCGGAGAATGAAAACATACTTTTCATAGGAAGTTCCGGTGTTGGCAAAACCCATCTGGCCGTATCTATCGGCATGGAGTGTGCTTCAAGGCACTACTCAACTTACTTCATTCATTTCAATGACCTTATGGCAAAGTTCAAGTCAGCAGCCAAGGAAGGGCGAATAGAATCTGTTGTCAAACATTATGCTAAATACAAGGTTCTAATTATCGATGAAATC
>SFGF01000120.1 GCA_004556655.1 Lachnospiraceae bacterium
GCTGATTCTCCCTCTGAGCCTCCTCTAGGCGCAGACGTGCCTGGTCCATATCACCATTCAGCTGGCTAATAGTCATAGCCTTATCACCTATTACATATACACCATAAATTAGGACACACAAAGTCACTAACAACCAGCCCAGGCTAAGGCCTCCAATTTTTTGTTTTTTAGAATTCCTCTCACTTTTTCGTATTTTCCCTGCTCATAATATATGAGTAATTCACAATATCTTGCTTTGCTAGTATTGTTATTCATTTTCATTTTTCCAACGACTTGCATAGCCTCATCATAATACATATCAAAAAAATATTTATCAAATTCTTTTTCTAGTATTCTAATATCCGCCATAATAGTTCTCCTTATGTCAAATTATATATGTATTAGGAAAAATCACTCATTTGTGTCTTTGTGTGGGGATTTCCGTCTGCATCGTTCCATTCAGTAATTATTCTAAATTTGGAAGCAGACCCTGCATATGTCACTAAAATCAGCTCATAGCTTTTTCTGGATTCTAATTCTTCGAACGGCTGCTTTTCTCGGTCCATAATAATGATACCAACATCGCCATCAAAACGAGCTGAGACGTTATAAGCAGTTGCATTGCCGGAATTCCAAACCTTCAAACGGTGTTTGCCTTTTCCAACTGTTATAAAACGAGCTTCAACGCAAGCAAGGCACGCTTCTTCTTTTTCTTTGCCTATGCGCTCAAGCTCATTTTCTTTGATTTTCAACTCCAATTCATTAACCTTGTTTTGAAGACGCTGCGCCTTTGAGGATTTGAATAATGAAATTATGGCAATTAGCAAGGATATTGCCGCAATAACGAGGGCACCCCAATCCTTTATAAATTGCACCAATTCTTGCAACGCATTAATCAGAACTTCCATTTTTTCATCGCCTTCTTTAACTCTTTTTCAATCTCTTTGACTGCATCCTCTGCCAATTCATCAACTGCATTGTCGATTATCGCAGCGTTACTATCGATGAGTTCACGTTTTGTATACTCAGAACCACAATCGGAGCAACGCACACATACATCATCGCTTGCATGAATAAGTTCGTCAAACTCTTCGTCCAGCGACGCAAATTGATCATTGCCACACAGTGGACACAATAACGTTACTTTGCGGTCTAAATTTTTCATTGCAACAACCTCATTTCAGTCTTTCGCACAGCGGCAGGATTTCTTCCAGTTTAGAAGTAATGTGCCATTATGTTATATTATAGATGTGATACTCAAAGGTCATTTCATCATATGAATATCCATGACTGCTGCTTTTTACAGTTCCAAGTTTTATTGCCGCAAAATGATGATACTGGTTCTCAAAAACAACAATTTGACCAGTTCGGATTGTTCTTAATCTGCTGGAAAAATCAAGCATATGCAAGCTGTCAATATTGGGAAACACTGTAACATCCACATCAAAACCGATTTTACCAGATACATAAATAGAATTGTTGCCGGCTCTACTCCAATGTGTTTTAAACAAGTATTCTCCATCTCCCAAAAGATAGTCTCCGTTGTTATTGTCAAATCGGAACACTACTGTTCCACTCATCGAATGAGAATGATACTTGACTGAGTCTATTTTTATTTTTTTCTCTATTTGTCTTCCAAGATCATCAGAAAAAGGGTTTTTTCCTAAAGGAGGCTTTTTCTTCGAGTCTTCTCCGTATATACGCTCAAGAAGTTCCTGATAACGCGCCACATACTGAAAATCATCTGAAAAGTCGATATATAATTTGCTTCCAAACGCTAATGGTACTTTTTGTACAGCAGAATTATTTCTTACTATTGCGATTACAAATTCTGTGTTTGCGTTTTGCAGCAATGGTTGTGTCATAATCATTGCTTCATAACCAGATCCGCCTTCCCCGGAATTTACCTTTTTTACATACCGCTCAGAGCAAATGCAAAGTACCAAATTTGCATCAGAAAGACCATTCTCCATGAAAAATCTCAAATCAGATCCAAGGCGAAGATCCCATTGATCAAGTATTGTATTGACCCCATGAGAACGCAAATCGGAAGCCAGTTTCAATACCCATTCCTTGTGCTCATCACTATCGTGAGAATATGAGATAAAAACATTAGGATTAGTCATTCTTGTCACCTCATTTCAATCTTTCACACAACGGTAGGAATTCTTCCAGATTTGCGACAATACGCTTTTGTTCGACAAAGGACGGAAACGGAATTAAACTCGTTGCAAGATAATCCTTTTGAATCCACTGCTGTCCTACTGTTCCTGTAAAAGATTTCACTACATTTGTGGTAAAGTACACAATAATTTCACATTATGTATAATTATATCGCTTTCTTACAATATTTTCAATTTGCAATTCTCAAAGCAACATTTTAACTTATACTTTACCGGTATCAAATATCTTGGGACTCTTTGATTTAATCCGTACTACCATAGAAGTTCTGGATATGATAAAATAAACGCATCAAAATACTGGTGGTGCATGGAAATGAAACAGGAAACATTTACAGACAATGAATACAGCTATCACAAAAAAACAAAACAGGAAAAGTTCTTGGAAATTATGGATGAAATGATTTCCTGGGACAAGTGGTTCGGTTTGATCGAATCCTACTATCCTAAGGAGAAGCGCGGCCGTCCTCCCATGGAGATCGAGAAAATGCTGCGGATGCATCTGCTCCAGATATGATTCAACCCGTCTGATCTAGCAATCGAGGGTACACAGCTATGCCATGCGAAAATTCACAGGCATTGACTTCATGACAGAGGCAGTGCCAGACAAAACAACGCTTTGTAACTTCCGCCATCTTCTGGAAGCACATGGCCTGAACAAACTGTTTTTCGATGCAATTAACCGGGTTATGGTGCAAACCGGTCACATGATGAAATGTGGCACCATTGTAGATGCAACTATTATGAATGCTCCCAGCTCCACTAAAAATGCAGCCAAATCCTGGAATCCAGAAATGCACCAGACGAAAAAGGGAAATGAGTGGAAATGCGGGATGAAATGCCACATTGATGTGGATGCTGGCAGCGGGTTGATGCATACCATTACGGTCACGGCAGCGAATGCCCACGATATCACACAAGCTGCAGTATTGATTCGTGAAGACGATGAAATGGTATATGGGGATTCCGGCTATCTCAAAATTCAGAAACATCCCGAAGTAACCAACGACTAGCACTTATCTAGCATTGACTACCGCATTAACCGCCGTCCCAAAGAGCTGTCTCATGTTTCTGACAACGCAATCAATAGGGGACGATATATTGAGAACCGCAAGTCCTCGGTGCGTTGTAAGACAGAGCACGTATTTCGGATCATCAAGTGTCAGTCTGCGATAAGAAAACTGTTTATCGAGGACTGATGAAAAACGAGAATCGACTGTATGCCCTGTTTGCCTACGCCAATTTATACGCCCTTGCAATCGCTAGGCGAAAACTCATTACAGCCTGATATAGGGGCAGTCTGCCCTTCTTCAAGAAAAGGAGCAGAAAAGCAGCGGAATGTTGGTTTTTTGCGCTGAAATTGTGCTTTTACCAAGCGAAAAAGCAGCTAATATTTCAATTAGAGACAGAATAACAGCTATTTATTCAGAAGTCCCCTCATATTTTGCAACCAAATTTCTCATGGACAATGTAGAAACGGAGGTCACCGATGAATATTAAGGTCTATGTAGATGTAACCGCCAAGTTTAACAGCGATGGGGTTCTGATTCCCATCAACCTTACTTGGGAAGATGGTCAAATTTTTGAAATCGACCGTGTCACCGACATACGGCAGGCTGCCGCCATGAAAGCCGGAGGTCAGGGTGACCATTACACAGTATGGGTCAAAGGGAAGCAAAGCTACCTGTTCTTTGAGCGGAACTGCTCTCTCACGGGGAACAACCTGGGTCGCTGGTTCGTAGAGAGGAGGACGGCATGAATACAGAGATTACATATACCACTGTCGATACGGATACTCTGGACTTCCTAAAGGTAATTTACTTTGGAATAATAACCAACCCCTACGAAGCCGCCAGCAAGAGAGCCTATTTGGACATGAATAGAACACTCCGTTTCAACGGACTCCCCGAAGAAAAGCGGACGGAGCTGCGCTCAACCGTTACTGCTCTTCTGGAAAAAGAAATTCGGCCCCTGACACCCGAAATCATCACAAGCCAGAAAGACTACGATGCTTGGCATTTTGCCCGATGTGCGAACATCCGCTCTATTTACTGTAAAGCTGGCGTAGAGTTTCATTACGGGCAGGCACAGAAGTGGCTGAATATGATGATTAAGTACCTGTACGTGATTGGCGAATGCACCTTTGATGGCATTTTTCAATATCTCCATGTCCCTCTGGACAATTATGTATTTGATGTAGCCCAGAAGGAACTGGGAATCACACGCCCAAAGGTGGCTTGGAGCCGGTGGGACGACTATAATAGGCAATACTGGCTCTATCAAAACGAGTTGCGTACAAGAATCCATGACTCCCCACCGTTGCGCTGGGAGTTCAAATACTGGATGAAGGAAGCGCGGCAGCACATAGTAGAATAAAAAGGAGGCTCAGAATGCGAGTTTACGATCCACTTATGAAATATCTGGACGAGTGCGGTCTTCAATCCGTCACTCTGACTTATTCGGAAATAGAAAAGATTTTCGATCGTGAATTGCCCGCCACAGCATACAAAAAACGAGAATGGTGGTCCAACAACGATCAGACTCATTCCCAAAGTGCTGCTTGGTCTGATGTAGGTTACAAGACCTGCAGCATTATCCTGGGGGAATCAGTTACCTTCGAGAAGAAAGGATAAAAATGAAGAATACGGAAAAACGCAACCTACTCCAAGCCCTGAAAGCCTCTGATTCCTTTTCGGAATCCCGCTACTACGAGGTGTTGGAGAAGATTGGCGATATGAAATACAACTACGGTGATTACATGATTACCGAACCGATAGACTGCAACAAAGAACTGGAACGGCTACCCGAGGCTGACTATGACCTGTGCTGCGCTCTGCTCACAATGCTTCTCCGGGAAGACCATTTCTGCAACGGTTCCTTTGAAAGACGGTATAAAGCCGGAGAAGTACAGCCCATTCTGGATAGGATGATTACTCTCCTGCCAGATGGGGAATAGGAGGCAGCGATGGCAACACTTGAATCATACGGTCGGGAGGTACATAGCGTTTTCCAACTTCTCGGCGATAAAGAAAATGACATCTCTTTGAGTATGTCCTGGGCCTTGGCGAAATGCCCAGAGTTCCTGAAAGCTGTGGTGCAGCATATCTGCGGCTTGGTTCCAGACACAGATGCTGTCACGGTTATGAACCAGAAGTACGATGCCGACACTGGTATCACCGATATTGAAGTTTCCGACTATAAAAACTTCCACATCATCTTTGAAGCAAAGCGTGGGTGGCTTCTGCCCGGAGCGGATCAGCTTACAAAATACTCTGTCCGGTTGGCGGCGTCCCCGGCAACATTCAAGCAGATTGTGACCTTGTCCGAATGCACACAAGCGTATGCCAGGTCGTATCTGCCGTTTACTGTAGCACCGAATGGTATCCCTATCTCCCACCTATCCTTTCGGGAGGTCTACCAGATGGCGATTGATACCAGAGCCGCTTCAAACCACGAACAAAAACATCTCCTTGCGGAGTTCTGCGATTACTTACGGGAGGTAATGACCATGCAGAAAAAGGACTCAAACATGGTGTATGTCGTTGCCCTGGGAACCCAGAAGCCGGACGGCTGCG
>SFGF01000121.1 GCA_004556655.1 Lachnospiraceae bacterium
CGAGGGATATGGAAAATATGTATAGCTTCCCTATCCCTCGTAAAAATGCAGTATTTATTATTATCAATTATTCTTCATGAAACAACCCTGTGGTATCTGTTAAACGTGTTACTGTTCACTCTGTAACCAGTAACACACTTCGTAATGCACAGAAATGATGCAGAATGCATTATTTCGCGCCGTATGTCTCGGAATTTTCGTTCTCACAGCCCGAAAACACCTCGCGGGATAGTGCCGTGTGAACAGTAACTTAAAAATAACACTTCACCCCGGTAAGGTCCGGCTCTTCCTGTGCAAACCGGATTTCAATTTTTTCCGTCTTCACTTCCGGAAAGACACAGATTGCTTTATGTCCCACTGTTGTTCCGCGATAAACTTCCAGTGCCATGTCAGAATAGCAGGGATATCCGTATGCATAAATCGTAAATCCGTTCAGTTCTCTTCCTGTCAAAAGATTTTCCTGCAGCACTACATGATTTACCAGGCAGGGAGATGAAAATTCACAAAAATAACTGTTGCCTTCTTTTCTCACGGATGCCGGAATCGTATTTGCGAAACGCTCTTTTATTTCTTTACCAAACGCAAGCAGATTCTGGCAGTCTTTTTCCGGGAGAAGTCCCCGTCTGTCCGGTCCGATATTGATGAGCAGATTGGCTCCCCGACCCACGGAATAATAATATAAGCCAAGCAATTCTTCCACACTTTTTACGGTGTCCTCGTCTGAATCACTGTAAAACCAGTTTTCTTCCCGCATTCTGCAGTCACATTCCGCCGGCATATACACAAATTCGTCTAAAAGTTCTTTTTTATCCGTCCGAACAGAAAAATCCAGAGCATTTACAATATTAAAGTTAGGTGATGGGGCAATTCCCAGTTCATTTCCAACCCATCTGGTATCCGGATCCCACATATTAAAAATCAGGATTTCCGGCTGCATACCTCTGATTGCCTTGATGATCCGCTCCGTATCATAGGTATGATTCTCCGAACCGCATCCGTCAAACCAGAGATAATCAATTTTTCCGTAGTTTGTCAGAAGTTCACCAATCTGATTTATAAAATAATCATCATGCTCTTTGTCTGTCCGGTTTACCTCCTGAGCCTCCGCCGGTGAATAATATAACCCCACCTTTACATTATATTTTCTGCAGACATCTGTAAATTCTCTCACCACATCTCCCTGACCGTTTTTCCACGGAGTATTTTTCACAGAATAGTCTGTATAGGCTGTAGGCCAGTTTGCAAAACCGTCATGATGCTTACACACCAAAACCGCATATTTTGCCCCTGCTTCTGCAATCGTCCGAATCCACTGCTCACAGTCCAACTGCGTCGGATTAAATGCAGATGCGTCCATCACCTTGCCATCCCAGTCTCTGTGTCCTTCATAAAATGTGCGTATTCCAAAATGAAAAAACACACCAAATTCCCAATCCATAAATTCCAGTTTTCTTTTATCCGGTACTTTTTTCTGCATAATTCAACCCTCCATAAACATTTTCGTCAGCCACTTTCCACTCTCAAAGGCTCTTTTTAAAAAGTTATCCACATCTTCCTGTCCACAGGAGACTTCCAATACTAACGGAAGCTGATATGCCGACTGCGCAAGTGCTTTCATAACTGCTTTCCACAGAATCGTTCCATCTCCCGGAAGCATATGCATATCGCATGCTCCATAGTTATCGTGCAGATGTATGGAAAAAATACGTTCTCCGTACTTTCTTATCAGCTCTTCCAATTTCTCTCTCCAGACCATGTATCCATGTCCTGCATCCAGACAGAATCCCAAAAACTCAGCGGAGTATTGCGACATTACCCAATCCCACTGCTCCAGCATATCTTCTTTGGGCTGGTCAAAAAGATTCTCCAGACAGATTTTTACACCTTTTTCCAGACAGTACGGCTGAAGCTCATCCATGGATTTTTTTACACTACTATAAAATTCCGTCCGATTTTTCTCATCTTCCCGAAACGAAATATAAGGTACATAAAGATGCAGGACAATCTCCGATGCTCCTATACAGGAAGCAAGATCTACCCGGTTTTTAATAAGCTCCACTCCGGCCCTGCGGTTATATTCCCACCCGGAGGTATAATCTTTTCTATAATGACCTTTCATGACGCCTGTATCTCTCCTGGATCCTTTACTGGCATGGAGGGATTTCGCTTTCAGCCCATACTTGTCCATCCATTCTCTGATCTGTTTCATCTCATACTGAGAATACAGATAATCGCCATCCCATTCGTGGCACCAGTGAATATGGGTAAATCCTGCTTCCGCCACTTTTTTCAACATCTGTTCTATATCTTCCAGTTTCTCCGATTCTCCTGCAAAATCTGTCGCAATCGCAAGTTCTGGTTCTCTCATCATCTGCTCCTCCTTTTCCTGTAATCCTGATTAACAATTCAAAATCCAGATTCCACCATACATACATGGTATTTATTCCATGGTACCGCAAAAAAATCACTGCTTCAATAGACAAAACCATTGTTTTCAGTGGACATTTTACTCATAGCATTTCAGGATAAAAAATAAAAGGAGAGGGTTTCTCAAAGTAAACCTGTCTCCCTTTACCATGTTATCCCAGCAACTCCTGCCACCGTTTATTATCTTTGAGAAAATCATACGTTTCCTCATCTCTGAAACATTTCAACAACGTTTCCCGCATTTTTTTCAGTAAATTAACCCAAAATACTTCTCCTCTATCTTACGGAAGCCGCAATAATTCCCACCGGATGTCCCTCAGATGCGCCCGTAGGATTGATCCTGTATGACCCGACAGATGCCGGAATAATAAACGTTTCCGCATAATGAACTTCAAAAGGTTCAAAACTGTCCGTAGGACTTTCAATAACTGCTTTTTCCCCTTCTATGATATTCAGCACATGGACACTGTCACTTGTCTGACAAACCACTGGTTTCGTCAGCATATATCGGTAGGTGTCAATAAATTCTCTTTGATGGAGTCCGGTTCTCTCCACCAGGATTCCCTCTTCTTCCCTGACGGTGACTTCCTGATGAATCAGATTATTTTCCACCCATGACGTTGTTCTGTCCCACTGTATATTACTGATTCCATGATCTATATGTGTCGGTCTGGGCATTCCATCCAGTCCTACCCGTCCCCAGTCCCACATTTTAAAAGTAAAAATATAAGGGGTAGCACTGATTTCCAAAACTAAAGTATTCGCACCGGAACAATGAACCGTTCCTGCCGGAATCAATACATGGTCATGCTTTTTCACCGGAATTTTGTTCACATAGTCTTCTGCCGGAAAATGATATCCTTCTTTTTCTGCTTTCCGTAAATCGGCCTCCATCTCTTCCGGCTTTATTCCTTCTTTCACTCCCAGATAGACATGTGCATCTTCCTCACAATCGAGAATATAATAACTTTTATCCTGAGTGTAATTCATTCCGAAAACATCCTGAATATACTCTGTCAATGGGTGCACCTGCAGAGAAAGATTCTACATTGTTTTTTAGTTACTTCCGCTATTTTTTCAGTGAAAATCTATGTAGATTTATAAGCTCTTCATTTAAGAAAAAAGATATCCCGTGAAAATCCGTGCTCTTCAGCACATGATTTTTCACGGGACATTCTTTTTCCTTTAATATTCGCCTATTATGGGGTGCAAAAGGATAGCTTCCTACGCCATGGCTTCCTGAATCTCAGATTCACAGGAACGCATTGCATAGATGGTTTTCTGGATCAGGTCACTCAGATCCCAGCCCAGCATATCCGCACCCCTTTGTATCACTTCTCTGGAGCATCCGGCGGCAAAATTACTGCTCTTATATTTCTTTTTCACCGATTTCACTTCCATATCCTGTACACTTTTGGACGGACGCATAAGAGCCACCGCACCAATCAAACCTGTCAATTCGTCCACCGCATACAGAACTTTCTCCATTTCATGTTCCGGTTTCACATCCACCGTCAGCGCATATCCGTGGCTGCACACCGCATGGATAATGTCCTCACTCACTCCTGCTTCTCTCAGGAGTTCCGGAGCTTTGATACAATGTTGTTCCGGAAACTGTTCAAAATCAATATCATGAAGTAAGCCCACGATTCCCCAGTATTCCTCTTCTTCCTGATAACCAAGCTCTTTTGCAAACCATTTCATAACCCCTTCCACCGTCAGTGCATGCTGAATATGAAATCTATCCTGATTATACTTTTTTAGCAGTTTAAATGCTTCCTCTCTTGTAATCTGTTTTTCCATAATAATATTGCTCCCTTCTGTTCATTTTTCATAGTCATCAAGGAAATTGTAATATTCCCCATCCTTATGGTAACCGATAACGGTCCGGAGATTGATGTTGTGAACGCTTTTAAATATATTATTTTCAATCACATCATCAAAATGATGTCCCAAGGCTATTTTATTACATCCCAGATGTTTTGCCTGAGAATAGAGATATCCTCTTCTCATACGGGCACACAAATAACAAGGATTTTTATCAATCTCTGCCACTATATTAAAAATATCACTTTCAAATACCGGCAGCTCATGCAGTAAATTTTCCTACAGGAATATTTACTGCATGAGGAATAGTGTTTCTATTATAATCCTCCTCTTTTCTAATATCAACAATTGTAATGGTATGCGGTTCTATTTTTTCTATCTCTGTTATTGCTATGGATTTCATATGTTGTTTTATATCACTGTCCATTATTTTAATCCCCATTCGTTTCTATCTATGCCCTGCGCTTATCCACTTTTTTCGATAACAACATACCCAGCCCTTGCAAAATCTGCACAAGAAGTACCAGGATAACGATCGTTACGATCATAACATCCGTCTGATATCGATAATAACCATACCGGATGGCAATATCTCCCAGCCCTCCGCCGCCAACTACTCCAGCCATTGCGGAATATCCGAGAATGGTACCTATAGCAATGGTAACTCCTACCAACAATGATGTTCTGGCTTCCGCCAATAGAACTTTCCATATAATCTGCGCTGTTCCTGCTCCCATACTCATAGCTGCTTCTATCACACCACTATCCACTTCTTTCAAAGACGATTCCACCATTCGTGCAATAAAAGGAGCCGCAGCAATAACAAGAGGAACTATTGTGCCGCTTGGACCATAGCTTTTTCCGACTATTGCCTTCGTTATTGGTATTACAAGAATTAACAGAATCAGAAACGGAATACTTCTGATCAAATTCACGATAAAGTCCAATATCTTATAAATAAAACTGTTGGGACAAATACCTTCTTTATCTGTCACCGCCAGTAAAATACCCATAGGTAATCCAAGAATATAGCCAAACAGAGTAGAAAGCAGTGTCATATAAAGAGTATCTGCCGTACCCTCTGCCAACATAATAACCATGTCTTTACTCCACATACTTCAACTCCTCCGCTTCTCTTTTTTCATAATGGTAATATTGTGTCACTTTATCTGACACGCCAGTGTGAAGTATCAATTGGCTCGCCGCTTCTGTTTTGGGTGAACGAAACACTTCTTCAACCGTGCCGGATTCTGCCAGTTTCCCCTGATCCAGTACAGCCACATGACTGCAAATCTCCTGAACCACACGCATCTCATGGGTAATGACTACAATTGTAATACCGTATTTCTGATTAATTTCTTTCAGCAGAGACACTTGAGTTTCCGCAAACTGTAATTCAAAAGTAAATATGTCTGTCCAAAGTACCAATCTGCCGATTTTTTGAAAAATTAGAGTGACAGCTCTGCGAATAG
>SFGF01000122.1 GCA_004556655.1 Lachnospiraceae bacterium
ATCCGAAATTCCTTTCATTAAAGGAATCTGGAGTTCGGTACCGGTTGCAGTGTAAAAATTAGTCATGATATAACTCTGCTGCACTTCATCCGGATTTGCCTTTGCCCACGCATTATCTTTTCTGGTGGTATAATAAGTTGCATATATTTTTGCACCGGTTTTGGTCAGTTCCTCCGGGAACTCTGTACCGTCGCAGTCACGGATTGCATCTGCTCCCCAGCGTTTCATTAACTCAATTGTCTCCGGAACTACATCCAGGTTCGTTGGAATCGTAACTCTTCCTTGTTGTCTTTCACTCATTTTCTTCCTTGCCCCTTTTATTTTTCAAACTCAACCTCTGTGTGAAATTTCTATTCTAAAAGCCGGTCATCACTTCCGGTTTCAGGAAAAAGATAACGGTATTACCTGATTTTCTTCTTCCGTGAACTTTCCACCATCCATATTTTTACGTACAAACGGTACACCCTCTCTCACATAAAATGTATTATGAGAAAGCAATGCATCCGGATTTTCTGACGGACTGATCGTTCCACCAAGATCATCAAAGCTTACATTATGACGGAATGTATTATGAATGGCTTCCTGCAAACAGAACATCACACAACCGCCTTCGTTCTGCCTGCTGTAATTATATTCGTAAACCGTCCCATCACCGGAATCTGCATCATATGCCATTCCGTCCTGATTTAACCTTGTATCTGCCACTTCGTTATAACGGAATAAGGCATCCTTACATTTCCATGGCCAGATTGCTGCTGCCACTTTACCGAATCTGTTCTCCGGTTCGCTGTAAATGCGATCATTGATCTCGCATGCAACGCCATCTGCCATATTATGCTCCACCAGCGGTCTTAATGCGTACATGGAAGTAATGCCATCACCACCGGCAGCCTTTACATAATTGTTTCGGATCACAACGTTCTCATGACCATATTGTGTGAATGTCTCTTCTTCCAGTTCAGCTCCCTGAAACTTCTCATGTGCATAAGTGTATCCGACAGCGATTCCCCAGCGGCTCACACGGTATACAAAGCAGTCTTCCACAAGAATATCCCTGTAACGTGCTATGCCTGTCACATCTTCGTTGTCAGGTTTTAACGCTGTCATATAAATACCGCCATTATTCATATGCTTATCATAAACATTTCCATTCACATCATGGATCCTCAGATTACGAAGTGTAATACCGCTCCTCAGTCCTTTGTCTTTTGCAACAACAGCTACTCCTGTGCGGTTCATCTTGTGTGGTGCCGAATAACGTTCGCCTATGATATCTGTTGCAGTATTGGTAATTTCAAGATTTTCAACAACGATATGTTCTGCATCATACAGTAAAACTGCAGAAGAAACATATCCTTTAAAAATATGTGCCGGTGAATCCAGTTGGATACCATAATCCTGATACCAGATTCCCTGTCCATCTGCTGCAATCACCGGAAAAATATCATCTTCCACATCATAGGAACCAATTACAATTGGTGCCTCCTTCGTTCCGCTGTCTTTCAACTGTAAAAACTGACCGCAAAAACTGCTTCCGCCGGCTAAAAGCACCTGGTCTCCCGGCTGAAGTGATAACTGGTTAATTCTGAAAAGACTGGCAAAAGGATGCTCTTTGCTCAATCCGTCATTGGCATCACTGCCTGTCATCTGATTGACATAATATATCCTGGATGAGTCTGTCATATGCTTCCTCCCTCAGTCTTTTTTCTATAATCTGTGAAACCTCTTCAAAACTGAAAAGATCCCCATGGTACCGCCCGAACAGATCCTGATTCTTATCATAAAACTCTCTTTGATCCTCTTCGGTAAATACCGGGCAGACACCAAGCTTTCTGATCTGTTCCGAAGGCTGGACAAAATCCAACCTGAATCTTGTCAGTTCGTACTGTAAATACATCGGTGCAGAATAAAAGCGGGGACCATAAAAAAGTTTCCCCGCTTCTATAGCCTGGCGGTTTTCTTCATTCTTCTGCTGTCGTCTTTTTTCCAAAGCTTCGATACCTGCGTCTTCGATCAAACCAAATTTCTCTGCCAGAAGAAGTGCAGCCTGTGCTTCTTCCCAGCTTTTTTTATCCAGACAAAACTTACGTTCCATTATTTCACTGCTCCTGTGATTCCGTTAGCAAAGCTCTTCTGCAGACATAAGAAAATAATTGCAGTAGGAAGTGTACAGATTAATACGCCTAACATTAACATTCCATAGTCCACGCTGTAACCACTCTTAAGATTTGCAACTAACATCGGCATTGTGAGCTGGTTCTTATCCTGAAGAATAATGGTTGGCCACAGATAATTATTCCATGCATTCATGAAAGTAACTGTCATTGCTGCACCATATGTAGATTTCATAACAGGAATAAACATTTTAAAGAAAATCTTTATTTCGCTTAATCCTTCCAGTCTCGCAGCCTCAATGATATCATGAGGAAATGATCTTGCAGCCTGACGGAACAACATGATCATAAATGGTGTTGAGATAGATGGAAGTGCAAGTGCGATCCATGTATTTACAAGTTTCCAGGAAGAAAACATTTTAAATAATGGAATCATGATTGCTACGAACGGAAGCATCATGGCAAGTAACAAAATACTCATTAAAATATCTTTTCCTTTGTCATGATAAATTTCAAATCCATATCCTGCGATTGAGCAGACTAATAAAGTAACGACTGTAATGACAATTGCATTACGGAATGAATTGTACATTGCAAGTCCAAGATTCTGGTTTGACAGTAATGTTCTGAAATTCTCTGCCAGATGTGTTCCGGGAAGCAATCTGCCTCGTACGATATCAATGCTCGTATTGGTAGCTCCACAAAACATATAATAAAGTGGAAATGCGGACAGGAAGCTGGCCAGAACTAAAACTATATAGGATAAAATTGTCTTAAATTTAGTCACGTTTGTCACCTACTTTCATCTGAATTGCAGACAGAACTGCGACACTCACCAGAATAAATACTGATAATGCTGCTGCATAGTTAAATTTCGGAGTTTCTACGAATGAAATATTATAAATATAATGTGCAAGTGTCATGGTTGATTTTCCAGGTCCTCCTGCTGTCAGGTTGACAGATTCATCAAACAGCTGCAATGTACCGGATGTTGACATAATCGCTGTCAGAAGAATGGTTGGTCTCAACAAAGGAATTGTGATCCTTGTAAACTGCTGAAACGGAGTTGCCCCATCAATATAGCTTGCTTCATAAACAGAATAGTCAATGTTCTGAAGACCTGCAAGATAGAATACCATATTGTATCCTGTCCATCTCCATACAAGTGCAATGATAATTACAAATCTTGCTGCCCAGGAATTCTGGAACCAGTCAACCGGAGTCAGTCCGATTGCTGAGATCACATTGTTTACAAGACCATCCGTTGCAAACAATGATTTAAAAATCATAGAATAGGATACCAGCGATGTTGCACATGGAAGAAAGATCAATGTACGGAAAATCCCCTTTCCCTTAATCTTTGGATTATTTAAAAGCTGTGCAAGTCCTAGTGCAAGAATCAACATGACCGGTACCTGGATAATAAAATAAAATACGGTATTAAACAGACACTGCTGGAATGTTTTGTCTTTTAAAATTCTGCTGTAATTTGCTAATCCTGCAAATGTGCTGACTCCGCCTGTTCCTTTCTTCGAAAAAGAAAGTATGATTGCCTGCAACATTGGATAAAAACAAAATACAAAGATTAAAATTGCTGCCGGAAGTAAAAATGCCCATCCGGTAAGGTTATGTTTTGTTTCCAAACTCAGTTTTGCTTTCTTCTTATTCATGTTTCTCTCCTAAAATAATACCGGGAACACAATCATGCATCCCCGGTACTGTATCATTTTTTAGTAATATTATTCACTAATATTAAATTCAACGGTATCCTGTGCGTTCTGGATCTCTTCATCGATATCTGCACCATTCTGAACAACGTTTGTGATTGCATCTGTTAATGCACTTCTGATATCGTTGTAGTATGCGCCATAGTTGATTCCAGGAACTTTTCCTGCAAATTCAACGATGTCTTTGTATACTGTCTGACCGCCATAGAACTCAGATGTAGCATTGTAAGCTTCAGATTCACCAGCTGGTAAGTAGCTTGCGATCACGCCTGCATTCGGAAGAAGTTCATCGTATAATTCAACGCTTGTTCCGAATGTAGAATTTAAGAAGTCGAATGCAAGGTCTGTGTTCTTGCAGTTAGAAGATACTGCCCAGCTTGCACCACCACAGTTTGCATAGTTTGTTGCTCCGTCAATATCATCTAATCTTGGCATATTAACAATTGCCCATTTTCCTGACTGATCTTCTGCTGCCTGGATAGAAGACATGATCCAGCATCCCTGGATCACACCAGCTGCTTTTCCATCGTTCATGGAAGCGATGTACTGATCCCAGTCTGTGTAATCGATCATGATTCCTGTTTCAATCAGTTCTTTGTATACGTTGATCGCTGCTTTTAATGCTGCGTTGTCAACTAAGTTTACTTTGCCATCTACCATTGGAGATGCACCGGCAGACTGAAGCATTTCGATCACGATCTCAGATCCGCCTGAGCTTGTTAACATTGGAACACCATTTGCATCTACAACTTTCTGAGCGAGTTCCATAAACTCTGACCATGTTGTATCTTTGAAGTCTTCTACTGTAAGACCAGCTTTTTCTACCATATCAGAACGGATTGCCATGATGGTAGCACCGTTGTCGAATGGGATACCATAGTGTGCGCCGTCTACAGTGGAATCTGCTAATTTACCACCAGAGAACTGGTCGAAATCGATTCCCGAATCTGTCAGATCTGTGAAAAGTTCCGGATAATTTGTTGCGTTCTTGCTGAAGGAGTTATCCTGCATTAAGAAGATATCCGGTAATGTGTCATAGTTTCCTGCTTCTGCTGCTGTGATAAGGCTCTGCTCGATATCCGTGTAAACCTTCTCCTGAATATCAAGTTTGAAGTTTGGATGATCCTTCTGATACATTGCCTCTGCCTGCTGCATAGCGTAAACATTAAATGTAGGATCCCAGCACCATACGGTCAATGTCTCGTCTCCGTCTGCTGTTCCTTCATCAGAAGCTGCTTCTGTTGAGTTTTCTGTCTTTTCCCCTGCATCAGAACCGGCTGCCGGTGTATTGTCTTTTGTTCCACCACATCCAGCAAGTGTTGTAACTGTCATTGCTGCTACAAGTAATGCCCCTACCAATTTCTTTTTCATAAAAATTTCCTCCTTAAATTTTATGAATCACTTTTGTTCATTATGTATAAAATCAAAAGTGCTTTGTTCTTTACATTTGTTATTATAGAGTACGTTTCCTCTTTTTCCTATCCATATATTGCTCTATATTTTATAATTCTTGCTTTATTTTAAAAATCTTGTTATTTTGCTTTTTTCATTGTATACTAAGTACAACATCGTTCCTGTTTTAAATAGGAAATCATTGCAATTATAACATGAAAGGACTGTATTTTCCATGAGTAACCGCAAATTTAATCTGGATAATGAGGTACAGCCGGAAATCCATTTCCGTCTGCTTTCCATATCGGCATCCAAATTTGAAAATGACTGGACTTCTTTTCCCCACAGCCATCATTTTACGGAAATCTTCTTTATTAAAGACGGCACCGGACGCATGCTGATCGAAAATGAATCTGTTCCGGTCTCCTCAAACAGCCTTGTCGTGATCGGTGCACAGGTA
>SFGF01000123.1 GCA_004556655.1 Lachnospiraceae bacterium
CGAGCATCTGGTTCTGCAGGGGAAATCCCACATCTGTGTGATTACCAGCGAATGGCTTTACAATGCCATGCTGAAATTATCAGAAACACAGAGGGAGGTGTTGATCCTGGATTTCTGGTATGGGTACACAGATATTGAGATAGCTGAACAGTTTGATGTTACGCCAAGGACAATCTACAACTGGCGGCAGAAAGCGTTTGCTGCCATACGAAACTATCATGAAAGGAACCATTATGAAAGAAAATGAACTTACATATGAGCTGATCTGTGCCGCTGTAAAAGGCGACCGGGAGGCTCTCGATCAAATTTTAATTTACTATGATGATTATATCAACACATTAGCGACAGTGAAGGCCGAGGACGCGCAGGGCAATGAGTACAAGTACGTTGACGGCGATTTAAAGACACGGATTCAGATGAAACTGGTTGATGCGATACCGAAGTGGAGGGGACTTAGAAATGTTGACGACAGATTTATTTGATTTTGCCTTTGTGCCGGACTGGTACGGACAGTTGGACGAGCTATCAAGGATAGCCCTCCCGGAGCCGTGGCGGTTCAGGAAACCAGCCAATGTGACGAAGAACCAGGACACACCCATTTTGGAACGCTATATACATATGATTTTTCGCAAACAATGCATTGAGTTCAATTCAGCAGAAGATGCCAGAAAAGCAGCGCAGTTCTTCCACGTGGAGAACGAGAGGGCCTGTTTCTATACCGGGTTATATAACAGCCGGTATAAGGGGATTTACGCCTTCTTTGATCGGAACCACAAGAAGGACTCCGTGCTGGAATGGTATTTCCGGGGGTTCTGTGACGAACTGTCACCGTGGTTGAGATACATACAGCCTCTGCCGCAGAAACCTTCTTACTATACAGCAAAGCGGGGAGCAGGCTTTAATCCGGACTGGCCGATTAGGGTAAATGTAGAACACATATTAGGGGATACAGAAAATCTGGAGCGGATTCCGGCGAAGATCCGCAAGGCAAAGAACCTGCCGCTTTTGTTTGAAACAGCGGTGGAACTTGGCAGGCGGCGGGCTGTGGTGGAACCGGGGCTTGTGGTGCCGCAGGGATACCAGGGAAAGATTCAGTACCTTCTCCCGGTTTATCTGACGAACATGAAGAAACCGGACCTTGTGATGACGCTGGAAGTGATGGATGGCTACTATATGGGACACACCTGCCTGACTCTGGAGATGGCTTACCTAAACGCCAGGGTGGTTGCAAGGCCGCTGGTCCCGTGGCTGACAGAACTTGTGAAGTAAAGATAAGAGAATAAAGATAGAGAGACGCCCGACAAAGTTAGATGCACATAGGATGGTGCTTTGTCGGGCGCAAAGTAAGAAAATGATTGGCGGTTTATTGTGTACGAATTAATTTATGGACATGGAGGCCAGCAAGGCAATTTTCTCATTCATGAGGTCTATGACATACTGGCCGAGTTCCTCAAGCCATTTGGCATCAATTTCCCAAAAACTTTCCTTATGAAGCTGTATTTCCAGCAACCGCTTCATCTGCCACAGGGTGTCTTGAAACGCTTCCGCCTGGTCAGAAATGCAGGTGGCTTCAATACTGCCCGGTTCCGCAGAGCGGCTGCGGCCGGTGCTTTTATCATATACACGCAGCTTTCCTTCGATGGCGGCCTTCACATACCGTTTGGTTGCATCGTCCATCAGGAGTGTGGCAAAGTACATGGCAAGTCCAGCTTCATCAATAGTTGACGGATAATAGTAGAAGGCCATTTCCAGAAAGTTCAGCAGCTTCTCTACAAGGTATCCCCATTCGTTTGGCTCCCACCTTAAAAGCTCCGGGTGATAAAAATCCTTGTTGTCGATCCGGCAGTGCTGTTCTTCCACATATAACGCGATGGCCTCTGCAATGAATTCTGACCACATCCAGTAGCCTTCCTGTTTTGCACGTTCTGCTGCAAGACCCGGATTATTGAAGCGGTGCAGGTCGTCGGAACGGCATTCATTGTGGATGGCATAATAGTGCCCCAGCTCATGCCAGAGATAGTGGCAGAAATAATCATCCGCAAGCGGTATCTTTTTTGGATCAGGTATGTATTTTTGCCAGATAAGGATGGCATCCCCAAGATCACCATGGATCATCTCCATGATGGAAGTGTAATGCTCCTCATCAATATCCGTCTGGCGGGAACGTAATTTTGCAACGAGCATTTTCCGGGTAGGGAATACGGTCTTGTCACTGACGATATGGATTTCCGGGATAGGTATTGTGTCCATGCCGGGAAAAGGCGGCATAAATCTTTGGAAGATCGCCAGTGCTTCCGGTATCCATGCTTTTATCTGTCTCTGTGTAACCATGGGAGTGCTCCTTTATGTGAAAGTGACCAGTGCTTGGTCAGGATTGATTTTCATTCAATTCTTTTACGCCGAAATATATGATAGTGTTTTCCGTCTTGCTGTAGTCATATACGACGCCATGCATTTCATAGTCGAAATCCATGTCGCTCATGTATTTTAATACATGCGGCTGGTCGGGAGGATAGCAGTCGCAGGTACACCGGGAAAATTCTTCCATACCGGAAAGCTCGTCAATGACGGCACGGATAAGGCTGTCGGCAGCGTTGTAGATATTGGAACCGTATTCAATGGCAGCCAGTTCCGGGCGGACAGGATAAGAGATGCCAGCTTTTAGGTGCGGGTCGCAGCATTTTTCCTTACGGGTGCCGCTGTGTATATCATCATCGTCAAATTCAAGGACATCTGGGAAACGGTAGATTATGTATTTCATGCGGGTACTTCCTTTCAGTTTCTGTTTTTACTAAGAAGTATACCACGGCGGCAGCAAAATGGATAGCTGTTTTGTGTATAATAAAACGGAGCAGGATGGCTGCCAGTGGGAGACGCAGAAAATTAATTCCCGTCTGAAAAAACATAACATGAAATATAATTCAATAGAAATGCTAAAATTCAAGAATGAAGACTTGATAAAATTGTTTGAATTCAAATACAAAAATATATTGACTTGTAATTCAAAATATGATATAAATAGTTCAAATAAAAGGAGGGTGGTTCAATGGAAGAATTTAATATTCAGAGATTGATGGATAACATAAACAGCATTATTCAGCAGAAAAATATAAAGATTGGAGAGATGGAAAGTGATATTGGGGTATCTCCCGGATATATCTCGCGTCTGACAAAAAAAGGGAATGGAGCTGCGACATCGGCAGATTTAATCTGGAAGGTAGCAAAATATCTGGGAGTCAGTGTAGATTTCCTTATGGATGGCAATGCAGCAAAAACAGCAGATAATCTCCGTTATATGCAGGGGTTTATCAATAAGCTGATGGTCCGTACTGAATCAGCGGAACTTTGCTGGGAGCCGATTACCACGAAATATGTGAATCAGATTATGGCTGGAGGAGACGGTGAATTGTTCATAGTAAAGGAGTGTGGAAAAACAGAACATGTGGACAATGGGAACGATCTCCCGATTATTGAAGAGAATACGTTTAGTGAGGACAACTACACATACCGGCGCGTGAAAAAAAACAGAATCTGGTCTTCGGCAGCCCCGCTGGAGTATGTATGGCTGGATGGACCGGGATTTGTCGCAAAATTGAGTGAGGAAACAGAACTGTATATTTTCTCCATGGGCATTAGTTTTGGTACCGACCATGGAAATATCGAAGATACATTTTATGACGTGTACATGAGAAAATATGTAGCGGATGATTCCCAGGATGCATTATGCGGAAACATGGGTGAACCCATTTTTTACTGGAAACTGATACCTCTCTGCAATACATTTAATAACGCATCTGCCATTAGGGAAGATATCATCGATCTGTATAACAGTGCAAGCAATCATGCCTATGATATAAAGCTGGATGCGGATGCGAAGAGTTTTATAGATGAATTCATGGGCTTAATTTAAGGAGGGCATCGGATGAATTACAAGAGCAACATGGCAAAGTCGCCAAATGGTGCGACCCTTGGGGAGCGGATCACGATAAGGGGCGGCTATGGGCTCCATTACAAAGCAGGGAAAAAGCAGGATGACCTTACCGTGGAACAATTAGTAGAATGCGTTTCTGGGAGAAAAGTGAAAGAAATCATATATTTCCCACAGTCAGAGCATTCTTTGAAATGAGACCAGGATGGTAACGCAGGATAAGGAACTGCAAAGAAAGCGAAAGATATGGACTGCACGAGTTTTGTCAATTGTGAGCACGGCCGGAGCAGGATGGACGCGGGACTTATTGGCCTTATGGAATCCATCTGCCCTGGCCGTTTTTGCTGTTATAAGTATGCGTAAGATGGTATTTGCTGTAGCAGCGAATTAATATCGGCGGCATTTGATAAAGGAATATAATATCAATAAAGCATCACGGGGGCAGAAAAATAGACAAAATATACCAGAAATTAATGTGTAACTCTTGCAAAATCTGCCAATTTGTGATAATATGAAATACTCACATGAGATGTGTGAGGTTTGATATCCAATTATACATAAGATTGACAATGAACCTGTTTTATTTTAATTCTAAAGATGATGGGAAAATATGAGGTGATGAAAGCAGTTTAGAATTTTAGAATAGCAAAAGTTACATATTTAATGGTTTAGCAAAAATACTCTAGTTGATTATTTAAAACGAAAAATCTTGGCAGGACTGTAAATTAAATCAACGGTAGAAGTGCGCAAATCTTTATGTAACCTTTGCTTTTTTGATATAAAAAATATGGCTGGGGCAAATAGAGAGTTGGGCTGCATTTAATAAGACCTGTGCAGAACGCAGAACCTATTTGCCTCAGCTTTTTTATACGGAAAAGCCTCCATTAGCAAGAAGGAGGTGATGGTGTTGAAACAGGAATGGGTATCAGACCTGGAAGCAACCGGACAAAAACTAAAGACACTCAGAAAACGGGCCGGCCTGACACAGGAGCAGCTGGCAGAGCGGGTGGGCGGCACCTGTACAAACACCGTCATCTCACGTTATGAACGTGGCAATACTGAGATGGGAATCCAGACGATGTACGATATAGCGGAGGCATTGGGAGTGCCGCCGTCAGAACTGCTCCCGGACCGGCTGCTACATAATAACGATGGCATTCATAAAGACAATAACACTTATAAAACTTCAGGGAATAAATCCTTGGGGCAGCAACAGGCCGGCACAGCTGATATTCGTTCCCTTTACAGCCAGCTGGATGGGCCGAATAAGAAAATGATAGATGAAATGATAAGTCTGATGCTTTTTAAACAGAAGCATGCAGAACGGTTAGCATGAACCGTGTGGATTAAGAAAAACAGGAAAGTCCGCACGGTTTATTTTTTTGTCTTTTTTAGCGCAGTTTTTCTATTTTCCTATCTAATCTGCACTTTGTTTCAGATTGTTGAAAGTTTCTTTTTTTTTATTGATTTGAGTGAACATGAAAATGATTTTTTAAAATTGGACTTATTTGTCTATTTTTGAACCGGGATTGGACTTTTGCGTTGAGGAAATGTCTGTATGTTCTTGTTAGAATATTTCCAGAGCAGGGGAGCGGACAAGTCCTAAAGCCGGGTAACCCGAATGGGTGGATGCTCCCCTCTTAATAAAATATCGAATGCCTGACTAGTATAAAAGATTTTAAATAACTTTATGTTATTCCGCGTTTGTGGTATACTATGCTTATACTAAACGTGGAGGATAACATTTATGCCTAAGAATGCCATAGAGGTCAGAGTTTATAAGCGGGCAAAAATTCTTTTGTTGAAATCACAAGGGATTTCGAATGAAATCATTGCAGATAAACTGGATATCACTGTTCCGACTGTTCGGCTTTGTCTGCAAAAATTTGCTGCAACTGGTATCCAGTCAGCCTTGGAAGATTCCACGGGAAGAGGACGAAAAGCAGAAATATTTGATGATGCTAAAGCCTGGGTAGTGAACATAGCATGTCAAAAGCCAACAGCTTTTGGTCTTTCTGCTGAATTATGGTATCCTACAAGTTTGACAAGATACGTTAATTCTGTGGCAGAAGCAGAAGGTTACCCACGTATGGCAACTGCCTCTGTAAGCAGTATAAGAAAAATTCTCCGTGAAGCACAGCTGAACCCTCACAAAATAACTTATTATTGTGAAAAACGAGATCCTGATTTTGATAAAAAAATGCATGATGTTCTTGTTATTTATAAACAATTAGAGCTTCGTTTTGATGAAAACGGTATTTTTGTTCCTTTTCCAGAGGGAGAAACCGTCATTCATACACTTTCCTATGATGAGAAACCCGGAGTACAGGCAATTATGACAACATCCGAAGATAAAACACCAGTACCTTGTACAGAAAAAACATCTACCGTAAAGCGCGATTATGAATATAAACGTTTAGGGACATTATCTTTGCTGGCAGCTATTGATCTGCTTACCGGCGAAGCGATACCACTTGTGAGCGAAACACACAAAAGTAGTGATTTTGTAACTTTTTTAAAAATATTAGATGAAAAATATCCCAAAGGAGATAAAATTCGAATTATTTTGGATAATCACTCTGCTCATACTTCAAAAGAAACCCAGATGTATCTGAATGAAACACCTGACCGATTTGAATTTGTATTTACACCAACGCATGGTTCCTGGCTTAATATGGTAGAAGGATTTTTCAGCAAAATGACACGGCAGATGCTTAACGGTATCCGTGTACCTTCCAAAGATGCATTGAAAGAGCGTATTTATAAGTATTTTGATGAAATAAATACTGTGCCGGTGCCATACAAATGGAAATACAAAATGGATGCCATCCATCTGGAAGATGAAGATGTCAGCCAGATAGTATACGAAGTAGTAAACGCAAAAGCAGCAAGTCTTGAAAACCAGGGGAAACGTGCACCTATTCCTACCAAAAGAAA
>SFGF01000124.1 GCA_004556655.1 Lachnospiraceae bacterium
AAGAAGATACGGAGGGAGAAATCAAACGAGAGCAAACGCAGGAGCAGAGAACAGAAAAGGATAGCATGTATGAACTGTCCGCAAAAAATGACCGACTGAAATCGTGTCACCAGCCTTTACTTTACTTATCTGTTCTTCCGACATAAAAGGATTTTCCGTGATATATGGAACAATAACTTCTCCTGCCTGCTGCATTCTTGTTACCATAACTTCCATAAATAACAGCATTCCATTTTTATCCTGCTGAATATAATACTGGTCGATTGCTGCCTCAATCATCTGATTTGCCTGTGTCTCATCCACTTCATCTGAATAAGTATCCACGCTCCTGCCAAGTACATGATCAAATTCATCAAGAACATCCGTCATCAGTCCCTTATCAATCCGGCTTTTACACTCTGCAATCAGCACAGCTGGGATCCCATAAAATGCTTCTGCAATACTTCCTGTAATAGCACCAAGCGTATCCGTATCTCCACCAAGTGATACTGCATTCCGTATGGCATCCTCAAAATCTTTGGATTCCAGAAATGCGATGATTGCCTCTGGTACTGTTTCCTGACAGCTTTCAACATGATGGTAGTAGGTTCGGATATTATCCAATGTTCTACTCAGATCATAATGAAATTCCCTCTCGATATAAGCTTTGATTTCTTCTTTTGAAGATCCATTCCTTGCCATATATATTGCACTTGCAGTTGACTCTGCACCCTTTATACCTTCTGGATGATTATGTGTCACATTCGCTGTAGCTCTAGCTACCTCTCTGGTTCTTTCCATCGAATCATAAAGCCAGCCTACCGCTGACACTCTCATGGCTGAACCATTTCCATAGCTTCCGTATGGCTTCGGATTATTTTCTTTAAGCCAATGTCTGAAGCATCCACCATAGCCTGCATGTGGATATCTTTTTCCCCAATCCTGCATATTGGATGCTACCGCATCTTCAATTTTCTTTACTGCTGCTTCCGGTCCGACTGCCAGGAGAGCTTCTCCAACTGCTATTGTCATAACAGAATCATCTGTAAAGCCACAGCCTTCACTAAACAAATCAAAATTCTTTGTTTTATCACCTCTGTCAAACTCAAACGGACTTCCTATAATATCTCCTAAAATTGCTCCGTACATATATGCCTCCAATTCCCGGATTACTCCGGCACCTCTCTTTCTCTGTTACAATATGAGTATAATTAAAAGGCATCTTCATATGGTCGCTGTTTGGGCGACACTTTCAGAAAATAAAAATGCCGGTACAATATTGCACCGACACTAATTTCTCTAATATTTTTCATTTTGTTCTGACCATACTGGCGTACCATATTTTTTTCTTGCCACATCGCAAATTGCCATTAAAGCATAATAATTAACCCGATTAGGATAATGCACAGCAGGGTGATAATAATCAAGCACCAATGTATCCTTCCAAAGCGCCAACATATTATCCCATGTATCATCATTCTGTAATTCTTCCCCTAATACAAGTTTCAATAGACTGAGATTATTCCCACATACAATGATATCCGGTTGTATAATTTCCAATTCACGCTTTATTTCCAGCCTGTCTTCAAGTGCGTATTTTTTCAAATCTTCATATTCAGATTCGCTTCCGCCATTGCTTTTTTTCACATTGACCACTGCAATACGGTCTATGATTTCTTTTTCCTTAGAACGTAATACTTCATCGTCATACTCACAGATATTATCGTTAAATGCATTATATATTGCCTGTGTCCATATTGCTACCTTTCTCCACATAGTCCATGGACGTTCACAATCATGCAAATCTTCTACCAGATTATAACCATTTTCATTAGAAGTGTATGCTTCCTTTAAGAAATAACATACTCTTGGTGTATGCTGTGCTTCCCATTTTTCTTCACACACTATACCATCTCTGATAAAACGCTTATATCCATTATTTTTATGTTTTTCTTCCCAATTGTCCATTAAAAGTTTTATATCTGTCTCTCTACTCATGAATATTTTCTCCTATACTCCAAGAATTTCATTCGTATACTTAAACAATGTTACATTCAGCTGCATAATATCATACTGCTTATCTATAATAGCCTTCTGCACGATCAGATCCACCTTACTGCTTGGACTAAATGCCCAGTCCGCTCTGGCAAGTAAATCTCTTGACTGTTCCAGATCAAGCTGAAGTGCAATACAGAGTGCCATTACTGTCTTTTTCTTTGGATGATAATTCTGATCACACTGAATCTTTGAAAAATGTTTCCTATCAAGGTTTGCCCGTTTCCACACATCCTTATTATCAAGATGTGCTTCATCAATCAGCTCAAATAATTTATCATGAAAGGAAACTCCTATATTGGCCAGCTGATCTTCCAATGAAATATTTTCTAACGGCATGAGCAATTCTGTCATGCCAGTATCTGTCATTTCCTCAAGTGGATAGTTGTCTTCTTCTCTTTGAAGCATTTCTTCATTGAAATCTTCTTCTGCCAATTCTTTTACATGAGTACTTCTTCTGCTCCTTAACGGATACTCTTTTCTATGGATTTCTCTGACGTAATTAGCATCTATATAAGAATCAATATCCCCAACAATCTGACCGGACAGCTGAAAAGACCTTTTATCAAACACTACCAGTATAATTTCCATTTCATTTTCAGTAAGAAACTGGCTGAATACTGACACAGCAATCTGTAATGCCTTATCCTTCGGAAATCCATATACTCCTGTCGAAATTAATGGAAATGCAATGCTCTCGCACTTAAGTTCCAATGCTTTTTGCAATGATTTACGATAGCAGTGCTCCAGAATTTCAAATTCATGGTGCAATCCATCCGTCCATACCGGTCCTACCGTATGAATAATATATTTTGCATTTAGGCTATATGCACCAGTGACAGCAATATCACCTCTTGCAATTTTGCCGATGTTCGCTCTTTCTGCGAGAAGCTTTTCTTTTCCTGCTGCCTCATATATTGCTAAGTCCGTGCCACTTGCACATATCGGATTTGGATTGGCAGTATTCACGATTACATCTGCTTTTACCTTTGTTATATCGTTTCGGACAATCTTAAATGGCATTGTGACTCCTCCTTATTTTCTAATCCTCCTCCAATCTGCAATAACATTATCTTCCCCTCTTGTTCTTGTACCCCAATACCCCGGATGTGCTACAGGGTATATATGTGTTTCCCCATAAATATAAGGTTCTCCAGTTCCTATAAGTTCAGATACTCTATTACAGGAAAACTCTTTATCAATCAGAGTTCGTATTACAACCACGGATGTATCAAGACCCATACAGATTATGTTTTCTGGCTCTATAATGTCAATCAGTGATTTTATTTCGGCTGCATCATTTGCCAATATCTTTCTGGTCATATTTCCAGAATACTTATCTCTGCGATAGCCCAAATTACAATTGCAGAAAAACAAATCTGGATATTTTTTCTTGTCAATTTCATTTTTACCAAGCAGTTCAAAGTATCTGACAATATTTTTATCCGTCTGTGAATCCCTTGCTTCCAAATCTACATTTTCATGGAACATCACATCTATACCATCATTCATCTTACGGACATTTGCAATCGTACCGTTTAGTTCTTCCTTTTCTGGTGGTCCGAAATCCTGACCTATCAGCATATACTTAATATGTGGTGTCTTCTTGGCGTAATCTCTCCCTTGCCAATATGTCCATAGGTTAATTTCCTGACACAAATCTTCTCCCTGACGTAAATCGCACCAGCCAAGTGTCAGGTTCTTTGTGTATATAGGATTTTTACGATATTTGTTTTTTACATTTTCTATCAGCTTGCAATAAGCTGCGGATTTTTTTGCATTCATTTTATGTATATTCACCTCAAAAATTCACTGTTTTATTTTAACACTTTCCTTATCTGCTTATCCGTTGCATCCGGAAACATCTCATGCATATAGTCTACAAGCTGTTTCCATGAGTCCTGTGGATTATCCTTGTAGCAGGAAGTCACATAATCGTATCCATAGATATGCTCAATAGATGAATACACTGCCACATCCCATCCATATTCAATACCTCTTTTATTCACTCTCTTCTTAAAATCGCAGTTGCACAGATATGTCTGCATCATAAGATTCGTTATAGCACCATCAAATCCCTTTTCTCCATCCTTACCAAATCCAGCCTGTTTTTTCAATTCATTTGA
This sequence comes from Lachnospiraceae bacterium, assembly GCA_004556655.1. Taxonomy (GTDB): domain Bacteria; phylum Bacillota; class Clostridia; order Lachnospirales; family Lachnospiraceae; genus Oliverpabstia. The sequence continues at coordinate 4,161 of SFGF01000124.1, forward strand.
ATAAATCTCTGAATCAGCATTATCTTCCATAAAATTGACCATTATCTTTTTATGCTTATTAGGCGCTTTTCCATCATCATATAATGCATCAAAATCATATCCATCCCGGCGATAATTAGCAAATACAGGAAACCAATTTTTTGATATAAATCCTGCCTTCTTATCAAAGAACTTTCCATAGACGATATCATGCCGCCTTGCTATAATAGCCCGCCACATCCATGGATCAATCTCCGGATTATCACTCCACCAGTACTCTGGAACAGTTCTTTCTTCAAGTGAAAACCCATCTATGTCATTCTTAAATAATGGTAAAAAGCCAAATTCATTTATATACTTGATTGCTTCATCTACAGAATGGATGCAATCCGGGTTGTCCCAATTCATGCCATGCATAATCCATTCACCTGATTCGTTTCCCATAATATGTGTACCTCATTACTCAGCGTACTTGTCAATCCAATTTTCGCCATCATATTCATCAATCTGTTTTACTAATCTCGTAAGATAATCTTGTAACCTGCTATCTTCTTCACTTGCATACCACACATTTGCCCGTCCAAATCCATAAGCCCAACCATTTGATTTTCTTGGGACTTCCCATTGTACCTTTCTTGATCTAATCCCTGCAGGAAGTAAGACACAATCAGATGAGTTTGCAATTGCATTGTAATATTGTATATCTTCTGGAGCAAACACTGCCTCTTGATAATGTCTGAAAACTGTAGCATGTTTATACCATCCCACGACCGTCGTAAACTTATGTGCCGGATGCTTTGCACAATAAACAACAAGCACATCATCTACTGATTCTTCTTTTTTTAATAGTTCACAACCTGCAATATTCTCAATCCGCATTTGATTTACATCTTTACCATTATGTGATTTTGTCTCGAAAAACCCCAGACAATATAAGCCCTCCTTGCCCTCCATATTCACCGGTGTAAAATTATATTTTTCATGTGCATCTCCTGTCTCATCAACATAGCTTCCACCATTTAACGGAGTATCTTTTCCATCTTCATTTCCTCGATACTCCTTCATCCACGCTATGTTACAAAAAAGTATTCTCATCATATCAACCTTCTTTTCCCTTTGAAAATGGACTCAAGTCGATAAACAATTTCTTCAATCCACTTGTGTCCTTGAACTCCTTGAATAAATACTCCAGAAGTTCTTCCTGCCTTGCCTGCCCTAATGTAAGCCGGTAAAGAGACAGAATCTTTATCAGCCTTTCATAATTAACCTCATCCTTACTCATAGGATACATTGGCACAAGCCTTTCTATTTTAACACTCTGATTTTTTCCGAAACACCAGAATGGTACAAGCTCTGACTGGTCATTCTGCTTTTCCGCTTTAGCAGCTTCAAACATTTCTGTCCATATGTCTCGCTTAAATGTGATACCATCTGCCTTACCATATTTATCAGCAACATTCTGTCTTATTGCCAGACACTTAAATCTATTGATTCTGCCTTCCCTTTGTTCCAAATC
>SFGF01000037.1 GCA_004556655.1 Lachnospiraceae bacterium
TTCATGATAAGTATTTAAAGTAAAATCAGTAATAACTTATATGGACAGGAATCGTTTCTTTTATTGTTAACTAAACGACATTGGGTCTGTCCCCTGTCCTATTCCCTGTCCTATTCTATCATTTCACGAAGTTTTTCCACTACTTCTGTCAGTCTTTGTATATTCCCCATAGTGTCACCAGAGATTTCCAGAGAGTGGTTGCATCCGGGAAATATTTTTCCTTTTTTATCCGGATGTTCAAAAGCCGCTTTTTCTACCAGTTCTTTGCTGATATAAGGATCACCGGTACCAGCAACAAAAAGCCCTGAAAAACTTTCCAGATATGGCAGTGTCAAAGGAATCGGAGTCATCCAGAAATGTCTTACTGTCTTTTCATCCCATTCCAGTTCCTCCTGGATTCTACATGCGATCACAGTTCCGATACTTTTGGATATCATCAGAGTATCTTCATATTTTGTTGGATCAATTTCTTTCATCTGTGCCAGAATCCGTTCCTTTGCAGTGACAGCCACCGGAATCAGATCTTCCATAGTTCTTCCCCGGAAATTATGAATATCCGTGCCATAATCCAGACGTATCACTTCATAACCATACTCTCCTGCAAGCTGCGCCGTATAGTACAAAAGTGGTTTAGCACAAGTGTAACCAACTCCCGGAAAGATTATTGCGAGTTTTTTTCCCATATTTTTCTCCATTCTGTTAGGACAGGGGACAGACCGTCCTAGACCTGATTCATCATACTTTCTTCCTGTTTTCAAAATAGATAAACTTGTCAATCGCATCCAGGATATCTGCGAACTCTTCTCTCGGAGCAAGTTCCACATATTTTTGTAGTACTTCTTCCTCCCGTTCTTTAAAGCGCCCATAAAAAATGTCAAACAGATTATGTCCTCTGAGATAAATTTTGATTTCTTCCATATGTTCTTTTAAGTCATCCACTGTCTCGAGATTTTTTCCTATTACCTCTGTTAAGTGTCTGCCGCTTCGTATTTTATAAAGATATTCTTTCCATTTTGTAAGAAGGATCTGATAAAATTCTTCCTCTGACCGAACCACACCGATCTGTGTCATAATACGTGGATTGAGAAAATAATTCTCAAATGAATAATACTTTAAAATCAATACATTTTGCGGACGTACTCTCGGTAATGCATCTATATCTTCCCTGTTTCTCTCTTCATAATATCTGCAGAGCTGATGCTGCAGTTCTTTCCGGTCCTTGCCATCTCCGTCCCGAATCATCAAAAACTGATCTTTCAGATACACCTGATTGATATATTTCAGATTGGCATAGGTCTTGATATTGGTACAACTGTTGGTATTGATAATAGCAATCCTGATCAGCTGTCCGTTCTGATCGCAGATCTCAGCGTAATACTTTCGGATCAACATTGGCAAACGACTTTTATCCTGCTTACCTTCCACGATAAAAACGAAATCCACGTTCATCAGATCTCCAGCCGAATATCCCAGATCATTCAAAATCCGGCTGATGTCTGTTCTTTCCGCAACAGATGAACAGCCTTTTTCATCCAAAAGAATCTGTCGAATCTGCCGGGTATTAAAATTCGAAAGTAAATTGGGAGAATGGGTGGAAAATATCACCTGGTTTTTCTTAGAAAGACGATACAATATTTTCCCGGCCACCTTCTGCATCTGAGGATGAAGGAAAATCTCAGGTTCCTCCACTACTACAATTCCCTGATTTTGTCCGTTTCCCTGTGCATAGGTTTCCAGAAGAGAAAGCATATAAACACTTCGCATGCCATTTCCCATCTTTTCAACGGGTTTTGTCAAGTTCTGTCCCGGACTGTATGTTTCCGCAGTTACCGAGAGCATTCGTTCCATATCCCGGTTCATAGAATATCTTATTTCTTCCTGACCGCCGTTTCTTCTAAAATTTTCATTCAGCTTTCTGGAAAAATCGTCCAGATTCAGCTGATATAATTTATAATCCAAAAGCTTTGCAGCTTCAAAAGCATTCAGTTCATCTACCGATTTCTGCGAGATCAGACCCATACACTCAAAACAATGACGACATTTCTTTGAGCGATCGAAAATACAGCAATCTGATCTCATCTGCTTAATCAGATCATCTTCCATCCACAAGAGCAGATCATTTTGAAATTGATCAAGATCCCTCTGAGTGTCTACATAATATATTCGAGGAATTATCTCACGAATATGCGGATTATTCTTTTTCTCCCCGTCTGAATAGAGGATCTCGCCATTGTATTTTGCCAGATATGTGAATGTGAGAATCCCATTCCGATAAGAAGGAAGCTTTTTCTGAAATTCTTTCTCCCATGCAGCAAACCGACGGTAGCGACTCACAAGTCCCTGTTTCTGAAATGAGAGAAGATCCTCCCTGGTAATTTCCAGGTCCATCTGTATGCTGACGGGAGGATGCCCTTCCCGAAAATCTTCCGGTTCGATCCGATAGTCCCCTCCTACAGCCCGGATGGCATCTAGGACAGCGGTTTTTCCGGTACTGTTCTTACCAACAAGGATCAATGCATTTTCCAGATTTTCCAGGCTGATTTCCTGAATGGATTTAAAATTTTTTATGCTGAGTTTGATAATCTTCATGATATCGCCTCCTGCCGGAAACATTTCTGATATTTTACAGTATATCCCTAAAATTATATTTTCTCAACATTCCTGCACAAATCCAATTAAAATAATCCAAAGTGCACCCTCTTTATTTTTTCTGCTGTCTCCTGAAGTATCTGGGCCCGGTTTCCGAAAATTCTCACTGCCAAATCTCCCTGGGAAAGGCAGGTCACACCACCTTCACATTCTGTTTCTTTTTCCAGAATTTCCCATATTTTTTCCTGTTGCTCGGTTCTTTTTGCCGATACCGATAAAAATATATTTGCCATATGACTATATCCTTCATACATGCCGATTCTCTCCATCGGCATTTTTTCCGGCTCATACCGGGTATTGTCACGATAAATCAGATGATTTTCCCGATAAATTCGTACTTTGGATGAAAAGCGGCGATAGGCGAACCGTTCCTCATGGGCATTTCTTCCACATGTTATAATTTCCAAAAGAAACAAACGGGAACTCTCATCCGCCAGTCTTATCTCCATATCACTTTGAAAAACGGAACCACCAAAAGGAATGACAGGCTGGGGATAATAACACAGGCTGGAATCCGTATCAGCATGAATCCTTATTTTTCTTTCGGCAAAACCGCCTTCCATTTTATGTATTTTTTCAAAAGACTGTGAAAGGATTTCCAGATCAACTCCTTTTCCAACCTGATAGTCAAATTCCTGACGGTCGCCTCTCATTATACCGGCAGATGCACAAAGGGGCATCACCTGAATTCCGCCATTTGCCTTTTCGAAAGGAGTCATAATCTTATATGGAGCAGTAAAATACACATCTTCCAGTATGGTCTTCCCCTCTCTGACTCCCGTTCGAAGACAGATTCTTGAAGTTTTTCCGAATTTATTTTCTGAATCTCCATAACTGTTCTGTCGGTTCTCCATAGATCTCTCCTCTCTACATTCCTTCTAGCAGCACATTTTTCTTGATCCATTCCACCACAGCGTCCACATGTTCATCCCCACGGATATTAGTAAAAACAAATGGGCGCTGTCCTCGCATCTTTTTCGAATCCCGTTCCATTACTTCCAGGCTGGCACCTACATATGGTGCAAGATCAATTTTGTTGATCACAAGCAGATCTGAGCGTGTGATTCCCGGTCCGCCTTTTCTCGGTATTTTATCCCCTTCCGCCACATCAATTACAAAAATTGTCGCATCAACAAGTTCCGGGCTGAAGGTAGACGAGAGATTATCTCCACCGCTCTCTATAAACAATATCTCAATATCCGGAAATCTCTCCATCATTTCATCCACTGCTTCCAGATTCATGGATGCGTCTTCACGGATAGCCGTATGGGGACATCCTCCAGTCTCTACGCCAATAATTCTTTCTACCGGAAGTATACTGTTTTTTGCCAAAAACTGTGCATCCTCCTTAGTATAAATATCATTGGTAATAACGCCAAGACTGTATTGCCCTGCCATTTTTCTGGATAAAGCTTCGATAAGTGCTGTTTTGCCGGAACCTACCGGACCGGCAACCCCTATTTTAACGTATGACATCTCATTTTCCTCCATCTGTCCTGCTAGGTATCGCTTTTTTTTTAAATCAGGACATATAAATTCTTGAATACAATTTTTCATGTTGGATTCCCCGGATATCAAATCCCGGTGCGGACAGGCAGAGATCCTCTTCTGTCCATTGCATCACATCCGTAAGAATTTCCCGAAAACAGCTATAACATCCGGACAGTATCTTCTGTCCGGAACTTTGGCTTAAAGGAATGGTTTTTACGCAATTCGTTACCATTGCAGAAGTCTGCGCATACAGATAATGGGACAGTGTATCATCCAAATCCAGCCTTAATGCCGCACAATATACACCGTATACACAACAATGACTTACGCTTTTCCCCTTTCTTGCTGTCAGGTAATCACGAAATATCCCCTGTTTTGTAATTTCCAGTCCCAGTTTTTCTATAGTCTTTGCAAATCTTGAGCCCATTTTTCTGGATGCTTCTCTTTGCTCCATAGGCAGTCTGGATGCTTCCAGAATTTCCTCCAGTCGCATAAGACCTTCCAAATCGTTTTCCCGTGCATAAGCATAAGATAGTCTTACTGCCAACAGTTCTGTATATGCCAGATTCCATTTCAGCTTATGTATCACGTATTCTTTTGCGCTCTTTTCATCATGAACGATTCCTTTCTGGATGTAGGTTTCCAATCCCTGGGAATGAGAATATCCCCCAATAGGAAAAAGCGCATCATTTACCTGCAGCAGATAAAAAAGTTTGTCAGACATAATCTCCTCCCACTCTCATCAATGATGATGGTTGTGAACAGAGGCTGATATTCTCCGGTCAAAATCCAGCTTTTCTGTTTTTTTCACTGCCGTAACGCCATGAATCTTTGACAGCATAACCATCATGGGTTCATTATAAATTGTTATGAACGTATCTTCCGTTCCCCAAAAAAGCGGTGCATGTCGGTTGCCAATCTCATAACAAACTTTGGCAGCCATTTTTTCATGTCCTTCCATCAGAGAAACCTGAATAATCTCACATGGAGGTGTATTTACAGCGATGACCAGGTTCTCATCACTATAGATTACATCCCCCTGAAGCAGCCCTCGAGTCAAAACAGAATCATCCATTCTGATTCCTACTTCTCTTCCTTTGTCAGTCACTTTCCTGTGAATCTTTTTAAAAGCTTCATGCCACTCTATATCCACATATTCCAGTTTTCTGCCGGAAATATCCGTCTCTTCCAGCTTACCTAAAATCTGTTCGCACAGCATATTTGTCTCCTCTCCAAATGTTCTACCACAGATTCAGAAGCATCATCACTCCCGGAATCCAGGCTGTCACGATTCCTTCAAACACCTGTAGTGCCGGGACGAATTTACCCAGCTTCTTTCCCATAATATCTTCCACAAAAGCTGTTCCCCACAGAATTGCCCACAGGTACCAGATTACAGCCCAGCGAATATCCGGTGTAATTCCCAGAGCAGCACTTCCGGTAAACCCTTCAATGGTTCCAAACACAACTGCGTTTACTGCCACAAATGTAGAAAACCATGCAAAAGGAATCGGACTTAATTTCAGGATATTATTGAATGCCACAAACAGATAGGTAAAGCAGAACAAAAGACCTGTTCCTGCTGCATAATAATTTCCCTGTACCAGATTTACCAGATTTATAAATAAAGACAGGCCGCCTGTGAGAATATTCATCACTGCAGCCGATTTTCCATCTACCTTGTAAAGATTGCACATACCATTGTTGATCAGTACAATTCCCACAAATAACAGACAAACACCTAACATTGTTCTCTCCTTCTTTCTTTTCTCATAATAACGGCGGTGAAAAGCTTGGTTGTCCTTTCACCGCACTCCTCAATGTCACCTCTGATCAGAACAGACTGTAAAGCTGGGTAAGCGGCAGTTTCTCTGCCGGTTTGGATGTTACAGCTTCCCCATCCACTGTAACTTCATAAGTTTCCGGATCTACCATAATAACCGGTGTCCGATCATTATATACCATGTCTTTTTTACTGATATTTCTGCAGCTGCTTACCGGAACAACCGTTTTTTCCAGACCATACTGTGATTTCACGTCCGCATCCATGGCAGCTTTTGATACAAACGTAAGACATGCCTCAGCTTTTGCTTTTCCATGTGCAGCAAACATCGGCTGATAGAAAATTGGCTGGGTTGTAGGAATGGAGGCATTTGCATCACCCATTTTCGATGCAATAATCATACCGCCTTTGATGATAATATCCGGCTTTGCTCCAAAGAATGCAGGATTCCAGAGTACCAGATCCGCAAATTTTCCTTCTTCCACAGAACCTACATACTCAGAAATTCCATGGGTGATTGCCGGATTAATGGTATACTTGGAAATGTATCTTTTTACCCGGAAATTATCATTTCCCTTTCCCTCATCTTCAGGAAGTGCTCCCCGCTCATCTTTCATTTTACTTGCGGTCTGCCAGGTACGGGTAATGACTTCACCGACACGTCCCATTGCCTGAGAATCCGAACTCATCATACTGAAAATTCCCATATCATGCAGAACATCTTCTGCGGCAATGGTTTCCGGACGAATTCGTGAATCAGCAAATGCCACATCCTCCGGAATCTTTTTATCCAGATGGTGACAAACCATCAGCATATCCAAATGTTCATCCAATGTATTAACTGTATAAGGCATGGTAGGATTGGTAGAAGACGGAAGTACATTTGTTGCTGCCGCCGCACGGATAATATCCGGTGCGTGCCCACCGCCTGCTCCTTCCGTATGATAAGTATGAATGGTTCTTCCTCCGATAGCCGCAAGGGTATCTTCCACACATCCTCCCTCATTCAAAGTATCCGTATGAATAGCCACCTGCACATCATATTCATCCGCCACATTCAGGCAATGATTGATTACTGCAGGAGTTGCACCCCAGTCTTCATGAATCTTCAGCCCCATAGCACCGGCTTTTACCTGTTCAATCAGCGGTTGTTCATCGGAACAATTTCCTTTTCCCAGAAATCCCAGATTCATCGGATATTCCTCTGCCGCCTTCAGCATCATTTTCAAATTCCATGGGCCCGGTGTACAGGTTGTAGCGTTTGTTCCATCCGCCGGACCGGTACCACCTCCGATCATGGTAGTCACACCGCTGTACAGAGCACAATCAATCTGCTGCGGACTGATAAAATGAATATGGGTATCGATACCGCCTGCTGTGACGATCATTCCCTCACCGGCCAATGCCTCCGTCGAAGCACCTACTGTCATTCCCGGTGTTACACCATCCATAATATCAGGATTGCCTGCCTTTCCTATTCCTCTGATTTTTCCGTCTTTGATACCGATATCGGCTTTTATAATTCCTGTAGAATCCACAATCAACGCATTGGTAATGACCAGATCCAGATCGCCATCCTTACTGCACGTTTTTACGGACTGTCCCATACCATCACGGATTGTTTTTCCGCCTCCGAATTTTACTTCATCTCCATATCTGGTATAATCTTTCTCGACCTCTATCACCAGGCTGGTATCAGCCAGATGCACTTTATCCCCCGTCGTGGGGCCGTACATTGCTGCATATTTACTGCCGGAAATTTTGACGCTCATTCTTATCCCTCCTAACACTTTTCTTTATACAAATCCTTTTAATTTTGCATTTTCCATAGAAACCGTTTTTGTATCTTCTGTTGCCCGGGCACAGGTCAAATCATTCAGTCCAAACACTCTTTTTCGTCCTCCCATCGCCGTAAGCTGCACTTCCTTTTCCTCTCCCGGTTCAAAACGGACGGAAGTACCGGACGGAATATCCAGATGAAATCCATATGCCTTTTCTCTGTCAAAGGACAGACATTTATTCACTTCAAAAAAATGATAATGAGAGCCTACCTGAACCGGACGATCCCCTTTATTTGCCACCACAACCTTTACTGTGTCCTTGCCTTCATTTAACGTAATCTCACGATCTGCCGGAATAATTTCACCAATTTTCATATGATTGCCTCCTTACTGAATGGGATTATGTACAGTTACCAGTTTTGTTCCGTCAGGAAATGTAGCTTCTACCTGAACTTCACCAATCATATCCGCTACACCTTCCATAACATCTTCTTTGGTAAGAATCTTTGTTCCAAGCTGCATCAATTCCACCACGGTTTTTCCGTCACGTGCAAGCTCCAACAGTTCAGAGCTAATATATGCCAGTGCTTCTACATAATTCAGTTTCAGCCCTCTCTCCTTTCTCTCTTTTGCCAGATTTCCGGCCATATGAAGCATAAGCTTCTCCTGTTCTTTTGGGTTCAAACGCATAATAATCCTCCTCTCAGATAATAATGTATGATTTTCCGCAGAAAAAAACAGGCAATGAAATCATTTATGACTTCATTGCCTGTTTTTCTCTGTCGTCTATCATATTGTCTGCATTATATTATAATAATTCTTTTTTCGTCAAGCCTTTTTTACTGTTCACACGCCACTGTTCCGCGAGGTGTTTTCGTGTTGTAAACACGAAAATCCCGAGACATACGACGCGAAATGATGCATTTTGCATCATTTCTGTGCATCGCGAAGCGTGTTGCTGGTCACGGAGTGAACAGTAACCTGCTATTTATTGTGTTTCAGCCATTCGACAGCACAGTGTGCCATGCATGCTGCACCGATCGGACATACTTCTTCGTTAAACTGTACTTTTGGATTGTGGGCACCGTAAGTTCCTCTTTCATCCAGATATCCTGCGGAAATATACATAAACGTCGAAGGTACTTTTTCTGCAACCACAGCAAAATCCTCCGATGCACTGGAAGATGCGCCCGGATATAAGGTAAGTCCCGGAATCGGAAGTTCTTTCATATAACCCACCATCTCAGCTGTCAGCTCCGGGTTACAGATCAACGGAGGTACTTCCGAAATCATTTCAATTTCAACACTTCCGCCATAAACCTCTGCCGTTTTCTGCGAAACTTCTTTCATCCTTCGAACCAGAAGTTCTCTCGCTTCCGGTTTATTCGTACGAATCGTTCCCTGCAGCACTGCTGTATCCGGAATGATATTGGCTGCTGCACCGGCCTGAAACTGCCCGATCGTCAGTACACAGGAGTGATTTGGATCACTTTCTCTTGCGATCAGTTCCTGAAGGGCCAGATGAATATGCACACCGATATTGATCGGATCAATAGAATTCTGCGGATATGCTCCGTGGGCACCTTTTCCGTAAATCGTGATCTTAAATCCATCCACGGAAAACATCATGGTATCTTTGTCATTGTACATGCAAAGTCCCATAGGCAGCTGCCCTGCTGCCACATGATAAGCAAGAGCCGCATCCACTTTCGGATTTTCTAATATGCCTGCTTCGATCATATCCTTGCTGCCCTCAAATGTTTCTTCTGCAGGCTGGAACATAAATTTAACAGTTCCCTCCAGAGAATCCTCATTTTCTTTCAGCATTTTTGCCGCTGTCAGCAGCATAGCCGCATGGAAATCATGACCACAGGCATGGTTTTCCGTGCCTGTCGGGCATGCAAATGTTTCTCCGCTTTCTTCCGGCATCGGAAGTGCATCCATATCTGCCCGAAGAAGCAGAACCTTTCCTCCATGACCCAGAATCGCTGTCACACCGTGACCACATTTCTGAGGGTTTAGTCCATATTCTGTAAGTTTTTCCATGACATAAGCCTGTGCTTTCGGCATGTCCAGCCCAACTTCTGCATTTGTATGGAAATATCTGCGGTTTGCTACAATTTCATCTTTTAATTCTAACGCTCTCTCATAAAAATTCATTGTCATCCCTCACAGTCCTTAAAATATTCAACACGAACACTCGTGAGACTCGGCACGCAATTCTGGTCAGCTTTTGCTGACATCTTTCTTTTCAGAATCGCTGTGCATCCTCGCGAAGCATTTAACTCAGTGGGAGAGTAAACTCCCACTGAGTTAAAACACATTATAGCACCCTGTATTAAAAAGTGAAGTCCGGAATTTTCTATACTCTATTATTCTACCCCATGTTTTTGGCAAATATCCTGAAGACAGCATTTATCGCAATAGGGTTTTGTCCTTGCGGTACAGACATCTCTTCCATGGAATACCAGTCGGTGACAGAAGTCACTTCCTTCTTCCGGCGGTATAATTTTCCATAAAGCCATCTCCACTTTTTTGGGCTCCTTAATTCCGTCAACCAGGCCGATCCGGTTGGTCAAGCGGATACAATGCGTATCGGTCACGATCGCAGGCTTTCCGAATACATCTCCCATAATCAGATTTGCGCTTTTTCGTCCCACACCGGGAAGTTTTAAAAGTGCATCAAAATCATCCGGTACCTTTCCGTCATATTGTTCATTCAGAATTTTCATACAGGCACTAATGTCCCTTGCTTTGCTTTTACCAAGACCACAGGGCCGTACGATTTTCTCAATATCTTCCACATCTGCTTCAGCCAGCGCTTTCACGCTGGGATATTTTTCATACAGTCCCTCCACCACCACATTTACTCTGGCATCCGTACACTGTGCTGCCAGCCGGACACTTACCAGAAGTTTCCATGCCTGATCATAATCCAGCGTGCATCCCGCATCCGGATACTCCTTTTTTAATCGTTCAATTACTTCCAATGCCAGTTCTTCTTTTGTCATAATAATCTCCTATTGTTTCGCCCTAAATGCCTCCGACAGACCCTTACGCTGCCTTGTTCTTTTTATAACTAGTATAAAGAATTTCATACAAAATTACAACCCAAACACTTTTTCTTCCCAGACAATCACAAACTCTTCGTAGTACAACGTATTTCACAAAAAAGAAGCATAACAGGTTCTTTCTTTTTTCCTGTTATGCTTCTTTTTTATTATCATCTTCACTTTTCTTCTGTTTGAACACAACCTGGGTAATCCATTTGCGGTTGCGAAACCAGATACGGAATATCCATTTACGAACCGGAAAAAGCAGCATCCAGATGCGGAACAAAATACTCCATTTTAATTGACTGCAGTCAATTGTCTTCCCATGACGGATCACCTTACATACTTTGGCAACAATACTGTCGTATCGCATGGGCGGATCTCGAAATAAATTTCCATCACCAGTTGTCTGAAAATAGTCTTTTTTCAAACAGGTGATGCGGTGTAAAATATACCGTTCTTCCGAAACACGATATAAAATAATATCTCCGATTTTTACATTCTTCTTGTCAGTTTTTTCTACTATCACCTGATCTCTTCCGTGACAAAGAAGAGGCCACATACTCATGCCGGTTACAGTAAAAGCAGCCTGCCGGTTCTGGGCAAGCTGCTCGCTTATCGCTTCGAACAGAATTCTGGAAGAAATCCATTTCTTTTCTTCATACAATTATAGTTTCTCCAATACTTTTTTGAGTACACTAACTCCTTCTAAATCAGGACGACAGCTAAGACGAATAATTGGTATCACACTCAGAAATTGCTCCAGATTAGATATTGCCTGAATTGCCATTTTCTTATCCCAAATAGGATACTGAAGATGAGGAAAAACAGCACCAAAAGCTTCTAGCCCTGTGATACAATGCGCCTCATTCTGCTCGTTTCGTTCCAAAACTACCAACGCTTTCACTGGAACACTTCGATTAATTTGCTCCCCACTGGTTCCAGACCACGGAAGACCAAATCCCATCCAAACACCGTTCTTTATACAAACTGTGGAACGATCACCATTGATAATAAGAGCTTGATTAAAATCTCTCCATAATCTGGCATGTGTTGTTTTACCGGTCCCAGACTTAGCAGATATAATAATCCCCTGCCCATGATATTCCATCAGAACCCCATGAAATGTCAGAATATTATGTTTCAAAAGTACTCCCGGTATTATTTGACCTATATACTCGAAAGCGAGAAAACCAGCAGACTGTGTATTATCATCTAAAAGAGAAATCTGATTCCATTCAGGATTAATTTTGTAATTAAGGTAAAGTTTTTCACTTCTGTTCCGGACGTACTTCCAGATTGTTTTGTTATCCTGATGAAAAAAAATCTGATGCTGGAAAAAACCCGTAGATTGGGTGAAAACAAGGCAATTTTCCCGGGAAAAATCTTCCTTATTCGAATCCTTCGCAGTAAGATTTACAAGTAAATCGCACTCCCTTATATCTGAAAGTTTGTATGGATCCAACTTCCAATGCCAGCAACTGCCAACTGTATCCAAAACATGATATATAAATTTACAGGTTACGCCAGCCAATTCAACAGCTATCTGCATGAGAGGAATCAGCTCCATTCACCAGGCTGCGGAGGCTCAGGTTTAATATAAGTCGGATCATATTCATGCTGTGACAAACCTGTCTGTAGAGCTTCGTATACCTTCTGCTTTTCGTCTTCTGGTACATTATAGTATTCAATCACTGTTCCCATAACTCTATTACAGTTTCCACCCATCTCAAACTTAATGTATCCATCTCCTCCTGGGGTATCTGGGTTGTCATAATCATAATACCAATACGGAACTCTACCATTTGCATCTTGAGACCAGCAATTAGCCGCAACATTGTGCTGATTTCGAATATCCACAAATTTCATTGACGGTTTTTCATATTTTACTATTGTCATAATATTTTCCTCCTTAATGCTTCATTTGTTATCTTTGTATTTTGACATATATACTCTGGAATCCCCTGTAAATCTCCGGTTTCTGAATATCGAAATGCATAACAACATTCACATAAATCCTTCAAATTGCATTCCACACAATGTGAATTTAATGAAGGCAACTTAATCTTTGATGGAAAATCTTCCCATGCTTTTTGGAATCCAAGGGATAATGCATCAGTTGAAAATACTCCTAATATCTGGCATCCTTGCAGTTTTCCATCCCATGTAATGGTATATCGACGCATTCCTGCCTCACATCCCAATAAAGTTAAATGTTTTTTTTCTGCTTTTGGAAATTGTATCAGTCGCATGCAACTATTTTTTTTAATGGATTCCTTTTCATTCTCTAATAATTGTTTTTTTGCTCTTTCAATTAATAAATTAAATGATTCTTCCGCAGATAATCTACATGTTTCCACATCAGAGCACGCCCCACGAACAGCCTTCGTTACCATTCTTGTATTTGTAAGTTTATTAGCAGTTTTGAATTCATTTTTTAATAGCGCTTCCATCGCCGATAAGTCCTGAACGTTATCGCGTATTATAGTAGTTCGATAACTGATAATAGATGGCAAAGTCTGAAGACAATGAACTCCTTCTACCATCCTTTTAAACGCTTCTTTAGTCCCACAAACTTTTTCATATGTTTCCGGAGAAGATCCATAAATGGTAATACCAATCATATGTGGTGGATACTTTCGCAAGGTTTCCATAATTTTAGGTGTTACTAACGTTGCATTTGTGTACAATTCGATGATAAATCCACATTTATAAATTTCTTCCCAAATTTCACAAAAATCTCGGCGTAGCATGGGCTCACCTCCAGTGATAAGTAATTGCAAAGTTCCTGCTTCTGCTGCCTGCTTTGCAATATCTACCCATTGAGTTGCCGTTAATTCCTTCGCCATTAATTCATTATTTTCTCTATCATCATGGCGAAACAAGCACATTTTACAATGAAGATTACACCGAACAGTAAGTTCAAACGTACCTTCTTCAGGGATACGTTTCGGCATTTCAGTTAAGATCCGCATAGTATTTTGATTTTCCATTTACCGCATCACCACCATATCATGCTCCTTTAGCAACTGAATGAAATCCAGAACATCCTGCACCGCTATTTCATGATTGATTCCATATTTTTCTTCAAGTACCTGTTCCAGCTCCCCAAGTTTGCTTGGTTGCTGCAGCTTCGCCCACAAATCCGCAGCACTCTCATTGATTTCAATATACCCATTAAAATTTGCGATGTTGGAACCTACAGATATCAAAACATCCGAATCCGCTATTTTCCGATGAATATAATTTTCAGAAGCCTGATACGTCTTTTGAAATTTATATCCTGCTTGTTCCAATTTCATTTTCAATTCAGCATTTGATAACTGATTTACATCACCAAGTCCATTTAAATCAATTGGAATAACGGACATCTCTGGTGATTCCCATTTTAATTTCAACACATATCCCCCCTTTCAAAGCGAAAAACGTGCCATCATTGGAATTTGCAGATGCAAACTGTTGTCAAAGAAACCACTTTCAGCACAATTGAAAGTAGGCCCATCAAATAGTACACTTTTTGATATAACATCTCTGCTTTAAATAGAAAATCAGTATAATTACTTTAGTATTACTACAGTCATTCATAAAAATTTCAATTCCCCCCTTGATTTGTATTAAAAATTCACTTATAATATGTAAGAATAATAGTTCTCAAAAAGTGTACTTTATGAGAGCTTTCTTTTTTGTTTTTCATTTCTTTGTGCCAATCTGTATTCCTGAAGTCTGCGATAAAAAGTGGCTTCGCTCATTCCACATACTTCCATCACCTCCTGTGTTGTGATTTCTTTTTTCTCCCATTTTTTTATCATCTGTCCAAAATTATCAGGGGTTTTAATTGCCGGTCTTCCAAATTTGATTCCGCGTGCTTTCGCAGCTGCAATCCCTTCTGCCTGACGCTGCCGGATATTGCTTCGTTCATTTTCTGCCACAAAAGAAAGTACCTGTAAAACAATATCACTGAGAAATGTTCCCATCAGATCTTTTCCCCGGCGGGTATCCAAAAGCGGCATATCCAGTACCATGATATCAATCCCTTTCTCTTTTGTCAGAATCCGCCATTGTTCCAGAATTTCTTCATAATTGCGCCCCAGACGGTCAATGCTCTTAACATAGAGCAAATCATCTTTTTTCATCTTGCGCACCAACTTTTTATACTGTGGACGGTTAAAATTTTTTCCGGACTGTTTATCCATAAAAATGTTTTTTTCCGGTATTTCCAATTCCCGCAATGCAATCATCTGTCTGTCTTCGTTCTGATCATGACTGCTGACACGGATATATCCATAGATTGCTGTCAAATAGTACTCCTTTCCTACCAGGCATCATCATACCATCTTCACACCTGGTATTTTTCTTGCATAATGTCTCATTTTTTCGTAAATACTTTTACAAGCAATGAAAAACACGCCACTCTCATACTTTTAGAAATCATGTATAATACCTAAATAATATCGAAAAGTATTAATCAAAAGCAAAAATCACTCAAATCCAGAGGTAATAACCCCACATCTGAGTGACAATAATCAATAATGAAATTCTGTCCACAAGGCAAGTTATGAAATCAGATAAATTGAAACCAAAACATTCCCTATGGAATTATTATTTGAAAAGCAACAGAATATTATACTTACCCATTACTGGATTTGTGTTCTTCCAGAGAATCAATTGTTGCTACTCTCCCTTCCAGGCTTCATAGCAACAAAATTATCTATATAGAAAAACTATATCCTGAGACCCTTGATTTTCTAAAAACGAGGGTCTCAGGACATAGTTTTTCTGTATAAGGAAAATTTTTGATAACAAAATAGAGTTTTCTCTCTAATTCAAATCTTTGGAAGCGCCTACCACTGCATTTACTTCGATCTTGTTCATAATCCCATCTACGGTAACTCCCGGATGTGTAACTCGAATCCTACAGATTTCTTCAACAAATTCAGAGTCAACTCCCAGTTTCTTCGCCATTTGTTCCACGGTCTGCCCTTTCTCCATACCGGTAAGGATTTTTGGGATAACAGCTGCCAGATCTCTTTGGGTGATTTTGGTCGAGGGTACTTCTTTTCCTTCCTGCTGTTCATGAAGGATATCGATTCGTTCCACTTCCCATTTTTCATCTTCCAGCGTCAGTATTGCCATTGTAATCGGCTGATGAAATCGGCGTTTCCCGCAGCTGCCTGGATTCAGCCACAATCTTCCTTCTTTTTCTTCTTCACTGTATTTGTGAGAGTGGCCGTATATAATAATCTGAATATCACTTAAGTTCTCCGGTATATCCTTCTTATTATGTACGAGAAAAAATTTCACATGCTGCAATTCAAACTGCAAAGTTTCCGGAATTTCTTTTGCCCAGTCTTTATCGTTATTTCCTCTGACCACATAAAACGGAACTTTCTCCCGTCCTGCCTCGACAATCTCATCCAGTATTTTCTGCGAATTGATATCTCCCGCATGAATGATGGCATCACACTCCCCGATCATTTCCTGCACCTGTTCCCTGAGAAGTCCGTGCGTATCTGACAATACCGCAATTTTCATTTTATTGTTCATGTCATGGTCTCCTTCTGATCACCTTTCAGTTCATAATAAAAAATATACTGCTGCAGCACGCCCTGATATCCTTTATATCTGCGCATGGGAAATCCCCGCCGATAATGTTTGTCAAGTGCCTGACGAATATGGGTATCTACAGGAAATGCTTCCAGCTTGTGAAGAGCAAACAGGCAGATACAATCTGCTACTTTTTCTCCCACTCCATATAATTTCAACAGTTCCTGTTTTGCGTTTTTATAGGTCATCTTCTGAATCTGTTCCAGATTCACCTCACCTGATACCACACTTCTGGCTGTCCGAACCACATACTTGCTGCGATACCCCAGATTACACGCTTTCAGCGCATCTTCCTCAAGGCCTGCCAATGCCTCCGGCTGGGGAAATGCATAATATACCCGCCCGTCCGGTGTCCGTTTTTCCTCTCCGTACTGTTCGCAGATATTGTTTATGCACCGACGGATCCGGACGATATTATTCTGCTGGGAAATTAAAAATGAAACAATCATTTCCCACAGATCCTGCTTTAAGATCCGAATCCCGGATCCCAACTGTACTGCGTGAGTCAGATAAAGATCTCTTGGATTGATACTCTCAATGTATGTCCCATAATCCGTTCCCAGGTCAAAGTATTCTTCCCAGAACTCCTGCAGCTCCCTTTCTGAACAGGAAAAGGTACATATTTGTCCCTGCTGTTCTACCTCAAGATACCGATCTCGGGCAATGATCTGAAATACGTGCTCTCTGATTTCCTGCATCCGGAAACATTGACCAGAATCACAAATCTGTGAAATATCAAAAAATGGAATTTCTCTTGTTAACATAAAATTCTTTCCTTCACTTCATCAGATGCAAATGCCACATCCACAGCATTTCGCATCATTAATGCTATCTCTTCATCGGTAATTCCATAATTTTCTTTTACAAAAGAAATTTCTTTATCAAGCGATGTACCACTGACTGTCCGATTGTCCGTATTGATGGTCACGCAAAGTCCTGCATCAAGAAATTCTCTCATAGGATATTCTGCCATGCTTTTTACAGCCTTGGTCTGTAGATTGCTGATCGGACACATTTCGATTCCGATATGATGCTCCCGACATTTTTTCATTGCATCCTCATGTCCCCGCATAGCGATTCCATGTCCGATTCTTCTTGCTCCACATTCAACTGCATCCAGAATATTCTGCACACTTCCGCATTCTCCCGCATGAATCGTAAATGGCATGCCCATTTTCTTCACTTCTCGAAACAGATCACAAAACTGACTCATGGGAAATGCATCTTCATTTCCCGCCAGGTCTGCGGCGCACACGCCATTTCCGAGAAATTCTCTCGCTGTTTTTATCATTTCCAGATTTTCTTCCGTACTGTGGTGACGCATAGCACAGACGATCACTCCATATTCTACTCCAAATGACTTTTTTCCCTGCTCCATTCCTTCCAGAACACTCTCAATCACTTTTTCGGTCCCCATGCTTTCATTTCTTGAAAGAAGCGGGGCAAACCGCACTTCCACATACCTCAGTCTGTCTTCTGACGCATTTTTCATAAAATCAAAACCCGCCCGTTTCAGTCCTGCAGGATTCTGAAGACACAAAAGCGGCAGGTCAAATTTTTCCAGATATTGGGCCAGATCCCGACAATCCGGTTCCACCTGCAGTTCTTCTCTGCTTACCGGTCTTCCCAAAAGCTCTTCGATACACCCCTGACTGAGGGAACCATCCAGATGGCAGTGAAGATCAATCCTGGGAACAGAATCCATGGTTACTTTCTGCTTTGTTTCCCCGTTTATATCCATTCCATTCACCTTTTCTTTCACTATAAACTCGCTCTATGATTCCTCCAGATGATCCGGACCAAAGCCGAGAGGAAGAATTTCGTTCAGAGTATACGATTTCCATCCACCTTTTCCATCTTCCAAAAGGAGCCGAAACTCTTGCGGGTTACAAAATTCCATCATCACCTGACGGCAGATACCACAAGGAGGACAGGGCTGACCGCTCAGCCCGCCGTTTGGCTCTCCCTCTTTTCCGCCCACGACTGCGATCATGGAAAAACTTTTCTCTCCTTCAGAAACAGCTTTGAAAAACGCTGTCCGCTCTGCACAGTTTGTAGCCCCAAAGGAAGCATTTTCAATATTACATCCGGTATACACTTTTCCGGACTTTGTAAGCAGTGCGGCTCCCACCTGAAAATGAGAATACGGCGTATAGGCATATTTTCTTGCCTGATATGCCATTTCAAGCAGAGTTTGCTCATCCATTTTTTTATATAATTCAAAATTTGTTTTGTCTGTCATTATTTCCGCCTCTATCAAAAATTGATGTCTGATTGCCCAATCAGGCGAATCGTCTCAGTAACCAGCCGTTTAAATTCTTCTGCCACTTTGTCCGCTGTCTCCTGCACTTCTTTATGATCCAACGGTTTATTGGACATTCCGGAAGCCAGATTCGTAATACAGGAAATACCGCATACTTTCAGCCCCATATGTCTGGCTGCCATCGCCTCACAGGCAGTACTCATACCTACGGCATCCGCACCCCAGGTTCTGCACATCCGTATCTCTGCGGGAGTCTCATAAGCCGGTCCCGTCAATTGTACATAGACACCCTGCTGCAGAGAGATACCTGTACTTTTTGCTGCCTGACGGATGATTCCCCGCAGCTCTTTATCATACACCTCACTCATATCAGGAAATCTTGGTCCAAGTTCATCAATGTTAGCCCCAATCAGCGGACTGGGAATCGCCGTTGTAATATGATCTGTGATCATCATCAGATCTCCCGGCTGAAAATTAAAATTCACACCTCCGGCAGCATTGGTAAGGATCACCGTTTTCGCTCCCAAAAGTCCCATAAGCCGTACAGGAAGAACCACATCCGAGATGGGATATCCCTCATAGTAATGCACTCTTCCCTGCATGGCAACCACAGGAACCTCCTTCACATATCCAAAGAGAAAACGTCCCTGATGTCCCGGGACGGTGGACACCGGAAATCCTTCAATCTCCGAATAGCTGATGCTTTCTTTCACATCCATTTCCTTTGCGTAATCACCCAGTCCTGAACCCAGCACCAGAGCAATATCCGGCTGAAAATCAATTCTATTTTTCACAGATTCCGTGCATTTTACTAATTTCTCATATATCTGATTCATACTTTTTCCTGCCTTTCTAATCTGTTCCCCTGGCTCAAATTTTCTATCATGCACTGTGCCGTCACCGGCTTATCCCAAATACTCCACTCCGGTTTTTGTTACTCGTGCATAAATCAGCGGCTGTTTCTCCGGTTTTTCTTCCTGTAGGGTCACCGCTTCCTTATACCGCTTCTCAGCCGCCGGAAACAGTTTTTCATCGGAAGCATACATTACTGCCAGAACCTGACCTTTTTCCACATAGTCTCCGACTTTTTTCTTTAAAATAATTCCCGCTGAATAGTCGATCGTACTGTCCTTCGTCTCTCTTCCTGCACCCAGCATAGAAGAAGCAATTCCACAGCTTTCCGTATCCATATGAGTTATATATCCTGCTTTTTCTGCCTTTATCTCATATGCATAGGGTGCCTTTTCAAAACATTCCGTATCCAGAATCACTTTACTGTCACCGCCCTGTGCCTCTACCATTGCAGTCAGTCGCTTCAGAGCTTCTCCATTATTCAGCACTTCACACACCATTTTCCGACAGGTATCCAGTTCCCCTTTTCCTGCCAGATACAACATATTGGCTGCCAGCTGGATACACACTTCCGTCAAATCTTCCGGTCCGTGTCCGTGCAGTGTTTCCACGGCTTCTATCACTTCCAGGCTATTTCCGATATTGTTCCCCAGCGGAATATCCATATTGGTGATCAAGGCAACGGTCCTCTTGCCTGCATTTTCTCCGATTGCCACCATTTCCTTCGCCAGCGCAATCGAATCTTCTACAGTCTTCATAAAAGCACCGCTGCCTGTTTTTACATCCAGTGTAATACAGTCACTTCCTGCCGCCAGCTTCTTTCCCATAATAGACACTGCAATCAATGGGATACTGTCCACAGTAGCCGTCACATCTCTGAGTGCGTATAACTTTTTATCCGCAGGAGTCAGATTGCCGGACTGACCGATGACACTGATACCCGTTTTATTGACCACAGAAAAAAATTCTTCCCTTGTAAGCGTAGTTTTAAATCCCGGTATAGATTCCAGCTTATCCACGGTTCCGCCAGTATGCCCCAGACCTCTTCCGGACATTTTTGCCACTTTTACGCCACAAGCTGCCACGATCGGACCTACAATCAGGGTCGTTTTGTCTCCCACACCGCCTGTTGAATGCTTATCTACTTTAATGCCATCGATTGCGGACAAGTCCACCATTTCTCCTGAATGTGCCACTTCCAGCGTCATAGCTGCTGTCTCTTCCTCTGTCATTCCCCGGAAATACACTGCCATCAAAAATGCGGACATCTGATAGTCCGGTATCTGACCGTTTACATACTCCTGAATCAGATAGTGAATTTCCTCGTCCGTCAAGGCACCGCCATTTCTCTTTTTCATAATCAAATCATACATTCTCATATCGGTCAGCCTCCATTTCCTAATTATTGCATCCTTATATTAGATTTTATCAGATTTGCAGACAGGCAACAAGGTTATCTGCCTCAAGAATGTATTAAGAAAGAACTTTCCTGTAAAATAAATAGAGCCGCCGTTTCATAATCCGGCAGCTTCTATCAATTTTTTCATCTTATTATTACATTCACCAAATGTCACGCCGGCATTGATCACCCGCTCACATCGTCCCATGACATCGAGAGCACGCTGTATAGCATGATCTGAAATCGGCATAAACGGTTCTTCGGTAATCACTTCAGACGCCAATAAACGTGCCAGCCGATAGTCGATATCATTCGTATAGAGAATTCCGGCAGCAAATGGTATATTCTCTTTCTGCAGCTGTCTGTAGATCGGAATTCCTGTACCACAGGAAGACAAAACAAAGACTTTCGGTTTCCCTT
This sequence comes from Lachnospiraceae bacterium, assembly GCA_004556655.1. GTDB lineage: Bacteria > Bacillota > Clostridia > Lachnospirales > Lachnospiraceae > Oliverpabstia. The sequence continues at coordinate 21,296 of SFGF01000037.1, forward strand.
CCGGTCTTGGCAGCTCAATACTTCCAAAACACGGATCAAAAAAACCATTATCAATATCATACAGGTCACGGATAATATTTTCTTCAAATATCTCTTCCGGTTTTCCATAATGTGCAATCGTATCCCCTTTGACACATATGATTTTATCCGATATTTTCTGTGCCAGATCAATTTCATGAAGGGACATAACAACCGTGATGTCTTTTTCTTTCGCCATACTTCGCAGAATTGACAACAATTCCAGCTTATGCCTCACATCCAAAAAAGAAGTAGGTTCATCGAGAATGATGATATCCGGTTCCTGGCAGATGGCACGGGCCAGCAATACCCTTTGCCGCTGTCCATCACTGATGGCATTGAAATCCCGTCCTCCCAGTTCACTGGCATGGACAGCTGCCATGGCTGCTTCCACTTTATCTTCATCCTCTCTGGATAGAATACCCAGACGACCGGTGTAAGGATATCGCCCTGTAGCCACCACATCATGACAAGTCATTAATTCCGGCTGCATACGCTGTGTCAAAACAACTGCCATACGGGTAGAAAGAGTCTTATAAGACATGTTGTGGATACTGCTGTTATCAAAATATACATAGCCACCGACGAGAGCCAACTGTCTGGTAATACTTTTCAGGATCGTAGATTTGCCGGCTCCGTTGGGTCCGATCAACGTTACAATTTCTCCCTTATTGATTCCAATATTAATATCGTGAATTAATGCTTTGCCTTGATATCCAACAGACAAATCTTTTAAATCCAAATAATAATCTGCCATGATTTATCTGCCTCTCTTTCTTGTCAGCATCATAAAAATAACAATCGGTGCACCAAATATGGAAGTAACCGTGCTGATATTCAGTTCCAACGGTGCAAAAGCCATACGTGCGATCAAATCACAGATCATACAAAAAACGGCACCACCAAGGAAAGTTCCCGGAATCACTACCAGCGGTCGGGAAGTATTCAAAGCGTGTTTGACAAGGAAGGGCACGGCGATTCCCACGAAAGAAATAGGACCTGCAAATGCTGTCACACATGCAGAGAGTACACTGGACAAAAGGATGAGCGCCACGCGAAACGCCTTCACATTGACACCCATACTCTGCGCATAGGATTCCCCCAATTGATAAGCACCGATTGGTTTTGAGAGCAAAAAAGTCAAACATACAGTAATTCCAATTACAATTGCCGCCACATACACATTGCTCCAACTCATACCGGAAAAGCTTCCCTGAGACCATCCGTGCAGATTTACAATATCGGAATCCTCTGCAAAAGTTACTATAAAATCGGTGATTGCAGAACAAATATAGCCAATCATGATACCCGCCACCAGCAATGTCGCCATATGGTTAATCCTTCTGGAAAAAATCAAAATAAACCCAATGGAGAGCAGCGATCCGATGAAAGCAGCAATAATCAGTGTGTAAGAAGATACTGCCTGAAAACGTTCCAGAAAATAAATCATAGTCAGCGCTACCATCATCTTGGCACCGGAGGAAATACCCAGAATAAAAGGACCGGCAATGGGATTTTCAAAAAATGTCTGCAGGAGAAAACCGGACAGAGAAAGTCCTCCGCCCAGTATCGCTGCCATAAGAATCCTTGGAAGCCGAATTTTCCATATAATGTTATAGGAATTCGTATCTCCCTGACCGGTAAATATAATTTTCAAAATATCCGGCACAGAAATTTTCACATTACCCGTATTAATATTCAATACAGTCACTACCAGAAAAGCTGCAATCAAAATCGTAAACACCAGAGTATACCGGGAACGCCGTATAAAGTTTTCTCTGTGAAAGTCTGAAACATCAGTTATAGTCTTCTGTTTTTTTTGCATATACTCATCCTCTTTAATTCATTCAAGCCATGTCTTATCAGTGATGTCGCAATATACTAACAATCATTGTAATCGGGTCAAAAATGTCATATCAGATTCATCACCATCGGTAATCATCAAATTGACATCACGAATTAACTGTCCGACAATATCGGTAGCCTGATAGAGTGATTTTCCCGTGGTCCATACATTTCCTTCTTTGATTGCCTTAAAGTCGGCAAACAGCTCACTTTTTGCCAACAAAGCATCCATGTTGGTAACACTGCTGTCGATGCTGGCATTGTAGATCAGGTAATCCGCATCTACCGCAGCATTATAAAACTCTTCCATCGTCATATCCATGGTTGTACCTGTAGAATCATCTATCACATCAGAAAATGCATATTTTCCACCGGCAATCTCGACCATTTTTGCCATATAATCTGATGGTTTCCGTACTACCGCAACACCATTGGTGTTCATATAAAAAATTGCCACGGTCTTACCTGTATTTTCAAAATCTTTCAATTCCTCAATAATCTGTGCCTGATCATCAAAGAATGTTTCTGCTTCCGCCTCTTTATTTAACATTGCACTATAGGCTTTGATCCACTCTGTTCTGCCAAGCGGATGAGTTTCATAACTGGAACGATCCATAAAAACCGGGATATCCAGCATCTCAATCATTTCCTGAACCTTCGGTGTATGAAGAATCATAGTAGATTCGATAGCCAGATCACATCCCTCATCAACCAGAAGTTCATAATCCGGCTCGCTGTATTTTCCTGCATAGACGATATCTCCATTTTCCATAGCTTTCACAGCATTATCAATATACCAGCCATTTGCCTGTGTTCCCGAAAAGCGAATGCTTCCGAGTCCATCAAGCGAATCAAATAATGCCATTGCCGAAGTTGCGGCAAGATAAATATTCTCCAATGGCTGCTGTAATATTTTCACATTTTCATCCAGCCCTTCCGGAGCTTCTTTTCCCTCCGGTACGATCAGATAGCTTCCGCTCTCAGGCACATCCAAAAGTTTAAATCCATCATTATAATAATAGACATGGAAGCATTCTGCGTAAGTAAGAGACATCTCCGACTCAAAAGTCAGCCCCTCAATGTCCGGAGCTTCCGATACGGAGCTCTGTGGCTCCGTATCTTTCTCTTTATCTGTATTTTCTGTATCCTGTGATGTTTCATCTGTACTTTCCTGGGTATCCTCTGCAACATCGGTATCTTCTGATACCAAATTTTTTTCTTCTTCCATATTAGAACCCCCGGATCCACATCCCGTGATTCCAATCGTCAGCATAGTCGCAGCAAGCAGCAGACAAATTCCTTTATTCATCTTTTTATTCATCAGTTATCCTCTTTTTCAAAAGCAGCTACCGCCTGATCAAACAATTTCATTGTCTCATCCTCGCACTGAAAGATTGCCCCATAAAGCTTGATCCACTCATACTGTCCCAATTCTGTTTTCTCATCAGATGAACGATCAACCAACATAGGAATCCACAGCAGGGCATGATGCTCTGCAATTTCCTGCAGTCGATCTGTCTGTTCTTCCTCACGGGGCAGAAGTTTGGACGGTAAAATGGACAAATTACACTGGGCCCGTAAAAGCGCTTTATAGTCAATTTCATCAAAAGTTCCTGTAAAAGAGATATCTCCGTCTTCCATAGCTTTGCTTACTTCTTCATTGGAGCAATCGTCTTTTTCAAAACCAAGAGCGCAGATCGTATCCAGAAGTTCCAGTTCCTCCATAGTATTCAGTGCTTCCTCGGAAGCTACATATGTCTTATCCACAGGGAGATCAACAATAATAACTTCTTTTTCCAGACCAACCGGAATCTCTGTTCCCTCCGGAACAATCAGATATTTAACAACGTTGCCCATATACAGTTGGGCCACTTTTTCTTCTTCTGTTTCTGTCAATTCTGTGGTTCCTTCTTCTGTTTCTACACTATTATCCGCTTCTTCCGTATCCTCAGTCTTTTCCCCATCCTCAACCTCATCTTCATCAGCATCTTCTGATTTGTCCGGGTCACGGATCGTATCACTGGTCATATCTACTTCAAGAAGTGTAATTCCATCCTGATAATTGTAAATCTTGAAATATTGTGCATACTCCAGTTTCGTTTCGGATTCATAAGTCAGACCGATAATCTGTGGAGCTTCTTCATCCAGTTTATCATTATTGCCCTGTCCCGCTCCAATCACAACGTCTGAGTTTGTTCCATTTCCTGTACCAGCTGCTTTTGCAGCTGCTGCAAGATAAATATAAATATTATATTCAATCTCATGAGCTGCAGTCATCTTTGTGGTCATACCCAGAATCTTATTATTTTTATTCAAAGCTACCGGAATCGTAAAACTCGTGCTGCCACCGCTTACGGTTCCATAATAAGTTCTTCCATTCGCTTTTACATAAGCATAAGAACTGCTGTCAAATACGAGTGTTGCATATGCCTGTCCGTTTTTAACGGTAATTTTATTGCAGCTGATCTTGACACGTCCCGTTCCGCCGGACCAACTGAAGCTGTCCGGTGTATAAACCCCATCCGGAAGCCCTGTAGAACTGTCCACCGCAGAAGTACTGCCGCTCAGATCGGATTCATACTTTGATTCTTCATCTGCTTTTCCATCATTCCCCGATGGTTTTGTTGTTCCTCCATTATTACCCGAGTCAATCACCGGCGGTATGATTGGTGTCGGATCTGTCGAATCCGGATTTTCCGGTTCTGTCGGCAAATCTCCTGTTTTTTGGATTCCTTCCGAACTGATCGTAATGGTTCTGTTAATCCAAGCATCTTCACCTTTACCCTGGCTTACGTATTTTGCTGATCGGGATGCAACTTTAAGCGGTGTATCCAGAGCACACACCGGTATTTCATATACATATTTGGATTCAATTTCACCTGTCTCGTTATTTAATACATTCTTCACTGTATAAGGAATCCATTCTGAAGGATCTGCCACATAGGCTTCCTCTTTCGTTCCCATATACAGATAATCATATCCGGTTCCACTTAAAGCAATCTGTGCCACCAGTTCTCCATTTTTAGAGGTCAGCTGACAATTTACCACACGGAACATCAACTCTCCTGTCTCCACCGTCGGGACATTATAAATACCATCCTCTAAAGATGTATCAGGATTTGGATCCGGAGTTGGGGTGGGTTCCGGAGTCTGACCGGATACTTCCACATCCGGAATCGCCAAATACAGAGAATAAGCACCTGTAGAATTTACATACCATCCATCCGTTCCTTTGCTCTCATCAACATAACCCAGCAAAACAGGGATACGAGTATTCTTCATCGATGCAGGCAAAGTAAACGTAAATGTCCATCCGGTTTCATTATAAGGAGTACCTGTGATCACCGGTGTCTTAGGATTATCCTCAATAGAACCGAAATACAGTTTATTAAAGCTTTTACTCGTCGTTGATAATGTAATGGTAAGATTCTCACCATCATTTGACAGTGAATATTCTGTCACTTTAAACATTGTGAAAGCAGCCCCATCACTGTCTTTTACGACCTCCAGAGAAGTAATCTCTGAATCAAAGGGATCTGGATCCTGATCCGGTTTTTCTTCCTCACCGGGAGCATCCGGATCGGATTTGCCTGGTTCAGGTGCCACATAGCCCATATCGGGGATTGTCATCGTCAGTACTTTACTGGACCATGTATCTGAACCTGCCAGATACAAAACTACAGGAACATTGGTTCCACCCTTAGACGCATCGATTGTAAAAGAAAACGTCCAACCACCATTTTGATTCTGTGTACCGCTCCATACCGGTGACTTCTCTGTATCACTGGGCGAACCAAAATACAGCTTACTATATGATGTATTGTTCGTGGTAATCGTTATTGCGATTTGATCCCCCTGCAATACAGCAGTAGAATCGGAAATCGTGAACATTGCATATTCTGTTCCATCTTCCTTTAACACATGAATGTTAGCTGCATTATTACCAACACTTTCTACGTCATCATCACCTAAAAGCACTGGTATGGAAACCAGAGATATTTCATTCGTTGTCATCTGTGAAGAATCCACAGTATTAACATCTGTTTCTGTAAGCTCCTCAGACAAATCAGCTTCATTGCCCTCGTTTTCAGGAGGCGTATATCCATCTTCTTCCTCATTTTCCAAATCAGATGATACCTGATTGTCTTCTCCCTTCTTTTCTTCTGAAGCTTTGTTTTCTTCGTTTTCCTCTACTGTCGGTGTTGGCAACGTTTCTGCTTCGTCGTTTGCAACGATCGCTTCACTGGTATCCACCGTATCCGAATACGCTTCTGTTTCTGCTGCAAATACTCCAGCAGAAGACAGTGGTGAAAGCACCAGCGTTAATGCTAAAAACAGTGAGAGAAATGGTTTCATTTTTTTTCTCATTCTTTTACTCCTGTTCTACCAGATTCCTGGTTTTTGCTGGCCACAGGGGAGGCGGCTCCTACCCGTTAGTTTAATAAAAAACGGTGTCCACTTCTGAATATATCAGCAGACACCGTTTATTTTACGAACTTATTTGAAGAATACTTTCATGTCCTTAAACCCGGATCATTCGAAAGTATACAAAATAAGCATGTATTTTATGAATTCTGCGCTTTCATCGGAAGCAATTCACTAACCTTTTCAGCAGGTTTCCTGACTCACAGATCATCATTTTATTATCCCTTCTCACACATAAATCATGCAATGGATATGATAACAAACTCCCTGTTCACAGTGACCGGATCGTTCAGGACTTACACCTGATTCCCTTTTAACCGATGAGAAGCGAACCTCTCATCCGGCACTGAAAAGCCCTCTATGTATTTTTACTACATTATAGCAACTTAGGAAAATCGTGTCAATCCTTACACTCCTTGAGTTTCCCCGAGAACAATTTCAGCGCAGGCACTGTATTGTTTATATACTTTTTAACTCAAGCCGGACAATGACCGCATAACCAAATCCACATCTCGATTTTCAAGTTCTTGGATAATATGCAAATATGTTTTCTGCGTTGTATTCATACTGGAATGCCCCAGCCTTCTTGCCACGCTCGCAATAGACACCCCGGCAAACAGCAACAATGATGCATGTGTGTGACGTAATCCATGTACCGATATCACAGGTACCTTCGCCTTTTTACAGTATCTGGCAAGAATGTCATTCACTGTGGAGTTGTACACTTTACTTTTCACGAAAATAGGTTCATCTTCCGGAAGACCTTTTATCAATTCCGAAAACTGAATCACCGTCTGCCAGTCAATCTGCACTTTTCGAACCGATGACCGATTTTTTGTCGGAAGGAAACCGCCATCTCCTTTATAGTCCCAAGTCTTACTGACCGAAACAGATTGATGAGAGAAATCAAAATCTTTAGGCGTAAGCGCAAGTGCTTCTGAAAAACGTAGTCCCGTTTTTGCCACAAGCAAAATGAACCATTCCCAACTAACCTCAGATGTAAGCTCCAACTGATCCAAAAGAGTATGTAATTCAAATTGGTTCATGTATTTTATTTTTCTTGCCACAGGTGTTTTCCCTTTGATAATTGCCTTTCTGGTCGGATCCCGTTCCAACAGACCTTCATCCACTGCATCCAGAATAGCGCCCTTTAATTGATGATGAAAATCCATTGTGGTTTGCCGTTCATGATACTGTGCATAATCATTGAGAAGCTGCTGATAGGATATGCGTGTCAGATCACCAAGCTTCAACTCCGGAATCAACTTTTGCAGCCAGTGGTATGTCATATAATATTTGTCCAGCGTAACCTTCCGTATTGCTCCTTCTTTATAAACCGCAATCCATTTTTTATAATAATCACAAAATAAGTCTGTACTTTTAAATTCATTTACCATGATGCTACCTCCTTATAAAAATGGCCTGCGCTGATCACTCATTCAGGAATCCCCCAAAAATTCCCTATAAGAAAATGAGCCAGGATATCTTACTTTCCTGACTCTTAAATACTTCATTAACCTGTTACCAACCATTACTCCAATTCGAATCCACCCGAAATAATAAATTTTCTCAGCAATTTATCTGTTTTTATATTTACTTTCGGCAGATTCAGTTTAACACCTTCTTTTCTCTCGAAATATTCCTTTGCTTTTACTTTATCAACCGTTCTTTTTAACTCATCAAACCTTCCAAATTCATTGATATTGGAATCGGTTAGTTTCAATTCCATAAGATTTCTAAGCTTTTCTTCATACACTCCAAAAGTAACCGCCAGATGATGAATCTGATCATTTTTTGCCCGATACTCATATTCTACAATATAATCCCGCAGCCCTTTTCCTTCCTGTACCATAACATCTCCCCGCTGTACATCATGAAGAAAAATATTTGCATACTTCTGTTCTTCCTGACTCAATGTTGCAAATGATTTATGTAATTCATTTAACGCAGCTTCCAGCGCTTCCTCTGAAACCTGATCCTGATGAAGCAATTTCATATATTTTTCAAACCGGCTGTTCATATAATCCGCGTCAATCTTACCTGTGTCAATTTCTACCAGATAGCCCACGAGATCATAAGGTACATCTGTCCCTCCCTGATCCGATGGATCACCTCCCGGTATTTCTTTATATCTTTGCGCAAGAATAAGATAGTTTGTTTCCGCAAAACCAAGGCTGACTTTTTCCACTTTCCCGTTTATCTCTTCTTTAAACTCATAAAATCCCTTACCCCAACAAAATCCTTGAATTTTTGCAGCCTCCAGATAGGTATTAAATTCTCTGAATAATGATGCAAACTTTGCAACTACAGTTTTATCTTCCGGAAGCTTCTCAAGATCCGGAATTCCTGCATTTTTAAAAAGCTCCGTCATCTCTTCATATACCGAATTCATCATTTTCAGGTTATATTTCAGTTTTTCTACAAATAAACCAATCGGCTTATCCCCCGAATACAATTTAACTGCACGATTGATATTTTGTTCCATAGTATGGGGTCTGCGATAATAACGTATGGTTCCAAAGGGCTTGTCCGGTCCAAACAGACGATTGGTTCTGGAAAATGCCTGTATGATATTTTCATATTCAAGCAATTTATCCATATACAATGTATTCACCCACTTAGAATCAAATCCTGTCAGCATCTGATCTACTACGATCAACAAATCAAGCTGTTTTTCCCTCTCCCGTTCAATATATTTGTAATGTTCTTTATGTGCCAGCCGCAATGCTATATCTTTTTTAAAAGCAGCATGAGAGGTAATACTGAAATCCTGCTGATATCTCTGATTATAATCTGTGATGATTTCCACCAGTCCCTCTTCCTTGAAAGCCACTCCGCCGTTATTGTCTATATTGGGATCAAAAAGACAGGTAATTTTCAGTTCGGGTTTCTTATGTTTTAGCAGGCGATAATACGCAATTGCTTCCGGAATGCTGCTTGTCGCAAAAATTGCATGAAACTTTGAATTCCTGCTTAATGTGTGCCAATTTTCAGCAATATCTTCAACAACTTTATTTCTATGCTCATCCGTCAAATATTGAGCATTCGGAACATAATCCTCAATTCCTTTTACATATTTACCATCATTTCCTGTATACCCTGCCATTGGAACCTGAGAGGAATCCATATAATGATAAAATATTTTCGCCTTTTCCGGATCACTGATCGCCTCTTCCTCTGAGGCAGCCTTTGCTTTTGCCCGGGCAACTTCTTTTCTGACATCTTTATCCTTAAAAGTCAGTACTTTATACGGATCAAACCCCAGTACATTCCTGTCCCGTATTCCATCAGCAATACTATATCTGTGTAATTCGTTGCCAAATACAGTAGCTGTAGTATTCATTTTTTTCTGATTTTCATCATGTATCGGTGTTCCGGTAAATCCAAAGAAAATAGCCTGTGGAAATGTTCTTTTGATGGTAATAAGCATATCTCCAAAAGTAGATCTGTGGGCTTCATCCACGATAAATACAAGTCGTTTTTCATTTATCATCTCAATATCATGTGTATTCACCCCTTCTTCCTCTTTGATATTACTCATTTTCTGTATGGAGGTAACAATCAAAGTATCTGCCGGATCCGAACTTTTTAGCTTAGTAATAAGAACAAATGTATTTTCTGTTGCCTGTACCGTTTCATTTTCATCAGCAAATGCCCTGTATTCTTTCAGCGATTGTGTCCCCAGTTCAATTCTGTCCGTCAAAAACACTACCTTATCTGCATCTTTAGAATTTGCAATTAACTGCGCTGACTTAAAGCTTGTCATAGTCTTACCCGAACCCGTTGTATGCCATACAAATCCACCCAATTGTTTGCTGTCTTCCCACTTCATCTTTGCAACTTTATCAGAAATCGCACTTGCCGCATAATACTGATAACTGCGCATTACTTTTAATACGCCATCCGAGTCATCTGCTACCGTATAATATCCAATCAATTCATGTGCCATAGGAATAGATAATAAAGAGGAAGCTATATCTTTCCAATTATTAATGGGTTCGTTATTAAAATCCGCCCAATGGAAATAATAATCCGGATTAAATTTGCCATCGGGACCCGGATTGGCAAAATACACCGTCTCATCCGGATTCATTGCAACAAAAATCTGTACCAAAGCAAACAGCCCGCTGAAAATTCCTTCGTATGCGTATTTTCCAATCTGATGACAGGCCTGACTGACCGGAACTTTACTTCCCTTCAGTTCGATATGTATCACGGGCATTCCATTAATCAGGAGCATCAAATCTCCTCTTCTATCATTGAGAACTTTTGATTTTGCAGGAAACAAAGGTTGCTGCACGATCTGATATCTACTCTGCCCTGCTGCAATCTCCCTGCGGTCATAGATTTTCAAACTGATTTCTTTTCCATAATGCGCTTTGTCTTCCGGATTATCTCTTTTAATAGAAACCGTTTTTCCATTAATAAATCCATTCAGTTTCAAAGGAGTTCTCAAAGCAGTAATCTGCTCGAGAATCTGTTGCATCTCTCCCTCTGTCAACGGATAATTATTGAGCCGATCTATTCCTCTGTTATTGTCAAATAAAATCTTCGCCCAGTTATCTATTAACTCTTTCTCTGTGGGATATTTTATTACTTCTTTCTCCCACCCCTTTTCTGTCAGAATTTTGATCAGGGCTTCTTCAAAATCCGCTTCGCATCTGAATGTCATATCATTTTTCTCCTTTCGGGAGGTGTTTTTAGAGTTGTCCACAAACATCTTGCTTAATAATGTGTTTTTCCACCGTTGCAGGGTAAAAAGCTTACGCTGATGAAGGGTGATAAGGTTGTCGAGGTTGCGGAAACAGTCTGCAATTAGTTGCTGCTCAGCCTTACTTTTCGGATAGCACACCATAGTTTTCTGAACATTAGTCCTGCTTAATGATAAAACTTTAATACCTTGCATAAGAGGTAAAAGCTGATGATGATAAGCGTCTGAATTTAAGTAATAACCGAAATAACCCAATGCCATTTTATTACGTGGACGACATACCATAGTGTGGAGTCCCGATACGACATCTAACCCTTGTGAATTACCTATTTCACAGGCTTTTCCGGTTGTTTCATCTTCTGCTGTATCAGCAATTATAATATCGCCATCTTGTAATAATGCATCCTTGAAATCGTCGCTGCTTTTTCCTGTCGCAAAAGGTATTTCATCGTTTTGAACATCTACAACAGAACCGTATTTTATGAGAATATCACCATAGTGAATATTCCTTACAGACCCACTCTCATAATTCAGTTCTGCACGGGATAAGGTGTTGTTAGGTATAGTACAATCAAACACTTCATCGAACTTACGCTGTTCCCAAGTAAGTGTATTTTTCACTGCTCAAATGACAAGTTTCCGCCATAATATCTCCACAAAATCGCTTAAATGCACTCCTCACTTTTACTATTTTAATCTTAAACTTTCACGAACCATCATTAGCGTATATCCCAACAAATTTTTTCCCTTCCATTTGCTTCTGTCGAATCTATCAGGATCTCTCATGGATAATCCAATACCCCAGATCCGATCTTTTACTGCGCATTCTGCCAAAACTGCATCTCCGGTTTTTAAAAGTAGTTCTTTTAAATCTGTGTTTTGAGAAAACTTTGCTAAAAGACCCTTATACACAACAATCTGTCGTATGCCACCCCAATAATTGTCATCATATCCCGTCACAAGGCGTCCCAGCTCTTTTATGCGTGACACATCTTCTGTTTCCAATATCTGCGCTGCAATTTTCAGGTCATTGAAACAAACAGCCTTTTGATACATCATAAACTGTTCCATAGAGGAAAACGAAATATCGTCCTGCGAAAAGTAAGAAGAATACCAATTACTCAAATATCCATTTTCTTCATTTGGATTATAAAAACAAATAATCTGCATTATACTTCACCAACTTTTTTCACTGCTAATTCCAACTCCAGGTCATGAAGACCATAATATGCTTTCATCAAGAAATCAACCGGGATTTTTTTTACAATTTCAGAGCTTGGAATATTGTAATACCATTGATAATAAGCATAAAACTCACCAATCCAGTCCGGCATAAAACCATCAAGTGCTTTTCCGGACTTTAGTGTATAGCCTTCATTTACAGAGAAGTACTTCCATAATTCTCCGGCATCCATTGTATTGACATAAGCTTTCGCCTCATCAATACTTTTTCGTGTTTTACTGGTCATATATGTTTGAATGAAATCTACGGTATCCTTATCCCGAAAAGATTGTGCTACCAGATCAAAGAGTTTTCCCTGATTTTCAACTACATCATCCAAATAAACTTCTGAATATGCATGCACGATTATCACCTCTCAAAC
>SFGF01000125.1 GCA_004556655.1 Lachnospiraceae bacterium
AAAAAGTCGAGGGATATGGAAAATATGTATAGCTTCCCTATCCCTCGTAAAAATGCAGTATTTATTATTATCAATTATTCTTCATGAAACAACCCTGTATGTTTAAACTGATTTTAAATCCGTCTTTTACATTCGGCGTATCTAAAATTATCTTATGCACACAATTCTTTGGCTTTCTTTGCTGCTTCTGCCGCATTTTCAGTATAAGCATCCGCACCGATTTCTTCAGCGAATTCTGCGGTTACAGGGGCTCCCCCTACCATGATTTTGAAACTTGCTCTTCCTGGGCACTGATTAATTGCTGCAACAGTATCTCTTAAAGAGGCTAAAGTGGTCGTTAACAGTGCAGAACAGCCAACCAGTTTAACATCGGGATTTTCCTGGATTGCTTCTAAGTATTTTTCAATTGGAACATCCACGCCAAGATCGATTACTTCAAAACCGGCACTTTCAATCATCATGATTACCAGATTTTTGCCAATATCATGCATATCACCGGCTACCGTGCCCATAATCATTTTTCCTGCGGACACGGCATTTCCTTTAAGAAGAGGCTTAATTACTTCTACGCCTTCTGCCATGGCTTTTGCTGCCGCCAGCATCTGTGGAACGTATATGAGACCTTCTGAAAATCTTGCACCTACAATGTCCATAGCTGAAATCATTCCATCATTCAGGATATCCATTGGTTCACATCCTTCATTAAGAGCAGCTTCTACCGCTTCCTTGATGAGCTTTCTTTTCCCTTTAATTACAATTTCTTTCACGTTTTGTATTCCGGACATATAAATTCCTCCTTTATTCTTATATTTGATGCAGTATAAAAAATCTATTTTAAAATGAAAAACAAATAATGTTTGCACACGAATTTTATTTGCGATCAGTATATCAGATAAAAATGATTTTTTTATAGATATTATCCGCCTTTTTTTGATGTTTCTTGCTCTTCGTTCCGTTGTTGTATATAATGATGTTATCTGCAAAACGGATAAATATATGAAAAAATATCATTGGGTGGGAAGGTATATGGATAAATCTTACAAACAATATAAAGAAGTTTTTTCGCAAAATTTTTCTATACAATATAAGGAGTCTGTTAATAGTTCACAGAAAACCTATCATATTCATGATGTACTGGAGATTGTATTGATTCGTTCGGATGGGGTTGTGACGATGGTCGATGATCAGGAGTTTCCTGTAAAAAAAGATACACTTTTGATATTCAATCACAGGGATCTCCATTTTAATAAGATTTCTTATCTGGATCAACCTTACTGCAGGTATGTTGTATATTTTGCACCTGAATTTGTAGATGGTCTTTCAACAGCTCAAACAAACTTGCTGGAATGTTTTTATTTTCGGCCGTTTCCTGTTCCCTGGATCATTCCTTTGACTCAAAAGAAGTCGGATGAATTCGCTGCATTGTTGGATGAAATCATTAATTCTGCCCGTCAAGATCAGGTTTACGGGTCAGAACTATATACGAGACTGCTATTGGGAGAATTTTTGTTAAAGGTGAATTTGGAATATCGAGATTATCATCACATTAATACACAGGATAATACGATAAAGTACAATCAGATTTATCAGATTATGGATTATATTCATAAGCATTATGCGGAGGATTTGAATCTTGATTTGCTTTCAAAACAATTTTTTATTAGTAAATTTCAGTTATGTAAGTTGTTCAAAGAGGTAACCGGTATGTCCCCGAATCAATATTTGATTCATTGCCGTCTGATAAAAGCAAAAGAACTGTTAATCGAAGGGGTTTTGGTGGAAAATGTATGCGAATTGACGGGGTATAATAACCTGGCCCATTTTAGCCGTTCTTTTAAAAAGAACGTAGGAAAAAGCCCGAAACAGTTTCAGCTTATCAATAAAAAAACGTTTGTGTTATAAATATTCCTCCACACATTCCTTGCACCGGGGATTCAGGCTGCACATAAAGTGCAGCAGGGTATCCGGTACACGGGTACAGGTAGCTTTTTTATAGATCAGTGTATGAGTGGCTTCCCGATGATTCTTCGGACAGGAAGCCACTTCTTCTTTTATGTATTCCATAAGATTTTCCTTTTTTATCATGATTTGTTCAGATGTTACTGTTTGGGTTCGGAGAAGGTTTTTCTGTACTCTCTCGGTGACATTCCCGTACTTTTTTTAAAGGTCTGTGAAAAGTAATTTTGAGAAGAAAATCCGGAAGCTTCCGCAATCTGGGTGACTGAATAATCTGTAGTTTCCAGAAGATGTTTGCTGTGTTCCACCCGAAGCTTCAGAAGGTAGTTGATCGGGGAAATACCGTAGGCACCGGAAAACTGGTGGGAAAAATAAAACTTGTCCCAATGGGTAACTTCCGCCAGGGAATCCAAAGTGATGGATTCGCGAAAATGATTTTTAATATAAGATTTTGCTTTTTCACATTCATAAGGAATCGGATTGGGGGCAGAAGCGGTAAAATCCTGTCCTGTGATTCGCTGTACCTGCAGTAGAAGTATAGATAGATAATGCTGACATATTTCTTCATGAAAATGTTTCTGTTGTTCCAGTTCAGCTAAAATAGTGTGCAGAAGAGGCAGAATCTCTTCCCGGTGTGATGACAGCTGAAATACCTGAAAAGGAAGGAATTCCTTTTCTTTTCCAAAATGAAACTGCAGATTGTCAATACCCAGGACGATGTAGTTCATCTGTTTTTCTGCAGAAGAACGTTCTGTGTGGCGGACCTTGGGGTTGACCAGAACCATCTGATCTTTTTTGATGGAACGGCTTTCCTCATCCGTGCAGAACAGACCTTCTCCTTCGGTTACATAAAAAAGCTCCGTGCACTCGTGGGAATGAAGCACGCTGCTCCAGTCTTTTCCGAAAGAAGAGGAAGAGACATAGCGAAGCTGTTGCTTGTCGGAGTGATCTGTGGAAAGATCAGTAAAAGAATAAGAAAGATTAGCCATGAATAAGTCCTCCTGTTTCGCTGTTGGCTCAAAAGACATTACTTCGTACTCTCGAAAATCTTATTTTTATTATAGCGTGATAAAATCTGATTTTCAAGTTTTGGGAAGATGGAAAAATATTCAGGGAAAAAAGATATACCTGCGTATCTGCCGGGACTGAAGTATTGAAACGCAAGATATATAATATTCGAAACAAGAGTAGCGTAGAAATCACAGAACTTTTTTCATATAATGAATTTGATCACAGAATAACGATTAGTATGGTATAAAGTAAAAGGAGAAGGCTATGGGCAAAGAATGTACAAGGGGAAGAGTAACGATTCCGACAGATGTGGATGTAGTGCCGGAAACACTGGAATTGGTTGAACGCTGGGGGGCGGATGCGATTCGTGACTGTGACGGAACAGATTATCCGGAAGAGCTGAAAAAAGTAGATGCAAAAGTATATGCGACGTATTACACCACCAGAAAAGATAACGCATGGGCGAAGGCAAATCCGGATGAGATTCAGCAGATGTATATTATGACTTCCATTCATACAGCGACAGGCGGAGAACTGTCCATTCACCTGATGGATCATCTGTATCCGGATATGCTGAAGGTAAATTCTCATGATGATATCAGAAGATGGTGGGAAGTAATCGACCGTACGACAGGAAAGGTAGTTCCGGTTACCGAGTGGAATTACAGTGAAGAGACAGGTGATGTGACCATCAAACCGGCAAAAGCATTCCATGATTATACGGTCAGCTTTCTGGCCTATATCATGTGGGATCCGGTACATATGTACAATGCGGTCACCAATGACTGGCAGGGCGTGGAAAAACAGATTACGTTTGATGTACGTCAGCCAAAAACCAAAGAATTTTCCAAGAAACGTCTGAGAAAATTCCTCGAAACACATCCTTATGTGGATGTGGTGAGATTTACCACATTCTTCCATCAGTTTACGCTGATCTTCGATGAGTTGGCGAGAGAAAAATATGTAGACTGGTATGGATATTCTGCATCTGTCAGCCCGTATATTCTGGAACAGTTCGAGCAGGAAGTGGGATACAAGTTCCGTCCGGAATTCATCATTGACCAGGGATATATGAACAATATGTACCGGATTCCTTCCAAAGAGTTTATGGATTTCACGGCATTCCAGAGAAGAGAAGTGACAAAACTTGCCAAAGAGTTTGTGGATATTGTTCATGAGTATGGAAAAGAAGCTATGATGTTCCTGGGGGATCATTGGATCGGAATGGAGCCGTTCATGGATGAGTTTACGTCGGTTGGGCTAGATGCGGTTGTTGGTTCTGTTGGAAATGGCGCAACGTTGCGTCTGATCAGTGATATTCCGGGTGTAAAATATACAGAGGGACGTTTTCTTCCGTATTTCTTCCCGGATACTTTCTATGAGGGCGGCGATCCGGTAAAAGAAGCGAAAGTGAACTGGGTGACGGCACGGCGTGCGATTTTAAGAAAACCAATCGACCGGATCGGATACGGTGGATATCTGAAACTGGCTGTACAGTTCCCGGAATTTATTGATTACGTGGAAAGCGTATGTCAGGAATTCAGAACCTTGTATGAAAATATCAAAGGAACTACTCCGTATTGTGTGAAAACAGTAGCTGTACTGAACTGCTGGGGAAAAATGCGTGCATGGGGTAATCATATGGTACATCATGCGATTTATCACAAACAGAATTATTCCTATGCAGGAATCATGGAGACATTGAGCGGTGCTCCGTTTGATGTAAGATTTATCACCTTTGATGATATCAGAAATAACCCGGATCTTCTGAAAGAAATTGATGTGATCCTGAATGTGGGCGATGCAGATACCGCATACACCGGAGGAGAGAACTGGACAGATGAAACCATTGTGTCCGCAATCAATGAGTTTGTCTACAACGGCGGTGGTTTTATCGGTATCGGTGAACCGGCAGCTCATCAGTGGCAGGGCAAATTTATCCAGCTTCGCAGTGTTCTTGGGGTAGAACGTGAAAATGGATTTGATCTGAACAAAGACAAATACAACTGGGAAGAGCATGATCACTTCATTATCGAGGACTGTAAGGGGAATGTGGATTTTGGCGA
Organism: Lachnospiraceae bacterium; assembly: GCA_004556655.1. Classification (GTDB taxonomy): domain Bacteria; phylum Bacillota; class Clostridia; order Lachnospirales; family Lachnospiraceae; genus Oliverpabstia. The sequence goes on from SFGF01000125.1 coordinate 5,034, forward strand.
AGGCAAGAAGAATATCTATGCAATGCCGGAAACAACCATTATTAAGCAGACAGAAAAAGAAGTACAGATGGCAGTCAATGAATTTGGAAATGGCCGCGGCGTTTATATCAGCGGACTTCCGTACAGCTTTGAAAACAGCCGTGTACTCTACCGTGCGATCATGTGGGCTTCTCATGATGAAGAGAACCTGCACAAATGGTTCAGTACCAATTACAATGTAGAAGTACATGCCTATGTAAAAAATGGCAAGTACTGCATCGTAAATAATACTTACGAACCACAGAAAACCACCGTTTACAAAGGTGACGGCACCAGCTTTGATCTGGAACTGGATGCCAATGAGATTATCTGGAAAGAGATCTAAATAACAAGAAATGTTTTTCAGACATGACATAGAAAAAGTCCCGTTTTCACGAGACAGTCTGGAAAATATTTCTTTTGAACCGAGTCGGCACCCGT
>SFGF01000038.1 GCA_004556655.1 Lachnospiraceae bacterium
GGAAAGCTCCGTGTTGATAACCGGTACTCCCATATTAACTGCAATCTGGATCATTTTCTTCCAGTTTTCCACTGCCATCTTTCTCTGTTCTTCGGTGGGGCCGGACCAGCGGTACACTACAATAAATGAAGATATCTCTACTCCTGTCTCCCGCAGAGCCTTTCTATACTCCTGCTCACACTCTTTGGAAAACAACGGGTGTTTATAAAACGGATTGATCCTCGGGTGTGGTGACTGCTCAATATATTTATATCCCCAGTCTGCCACCTGATGCACCATCCGGTTGATATCCATCTGCTTTGCCAGTACGTCTACATCAAATGCTATCTTCATAGATTTACCTCCCTTTTCCAGACAGGGCTGCCACATAAACAGTTGTTATGCAGCAGCCCCCCTGCTATTAAGACTATATACTATATTGGTATTATTGGTATTTATTTTCCAAGTGCGTCCAGTGCTTCCTGTGCATTGTCTGCTGTGTAGTAAATATTGTCAACAATTGTTTCAGCCTGTACTTCTTTGCCTTCCAGAAGGTCTGCACATGCATCAGCAGAAAGTTTACCCTGATCTTCTGTACCCTGGGAAATAGTACCCTGAAGGTTTCCGTCCAGTACACCCTGAAGTCCTTCAGAAGTAGCATCTACACCGTAAACCTTGATCTCACCTGTTTTCTGAGCATCAGCAACCGCTTTTGCAGCACCTACAGCCATACCGTCGTTCTGAGCAACGATTGCTTTGATTTCTTTTCCTGCATTCAGCCAGTTCTCTACGATTGTCAGAGCCGGCTCTGTCTGCCATTCAGCAGTATCCTGGAATACAACTTCTACATTCGGATTCTCTGCCAGTACCTGGTCAAATCCTGCAGAACGACCAATCTGTCCGTCAGAACCCATAGGTCCAAGGAGAAGGGCAATATTTCCTTCAGAGTTGATATCTTTCATAACTTCTTCCATCAGTTTTGCACCTGTGGTAGCTGCATCAGCACCTACGTAGCAGTCTGCTGCTTCCGGCTCACTGATTCTCTGGTTAACGATTACAACTTTTACACCTGCTTCTTTGGCTGCTTTTACAGAAGGAACGATACCGTCTACAGATACCGGTTCGATGATGATACCATTTACACCAAGTGTGATGGCCTGCTCAATCTGGTCTGCCTGTGTTGCTGCATCCTGACCTGCATCATATACACTGTAATCATAACCGCGGGCTTTTACCTCAGCCTCAACTGCAGATGAAAGGGTTACCGTAAATTCGTTGGACATATGCGTCATGAACAGAGCAATCTTCTGTCCGGCTGTATCTGCTTTTGCCTCATCTGTGTCTTCTGCCGCATCAGCGGTATTCTCTGCTTCGGAACTGGTCTCCTTTGCGTTTGAAGAACTTCCATCAGATACTACAGAGCATCCTGTCATCATAGATACTCCCATTGTAAGTGCGATTCCCATTGCCAATAATTTTTTAAACATATTTCTTCCTCCGTTTTCTTTATTTAAGTTTTTTATATAAAAGCCAATTACTCCTGTTTGGCTTTTCCTCTCAGATCCAGATATACTGCTACCGCGATGATTACACCTTTGATGATTTTCTGATAGTTGGATGATACTCCCAGGATATCAAGCCCGTTTCCGATTACTGCCAGAAGCAATGCACCGATGATAGTTCCGTACCATTTTCCTGCACCACCTGACATACTGATTCCACCGATAACAACTGCTGCGATGGCATCCATCTCATATCCCTCACCTGCTGTCGGTGAACCCTGTACCGTACGGGATGCTACCAGAAGTCCTGCAATTCCTGACATAATACCGCAGATAGTGTACACGATCAGTTTGTAACGTTTTACATTGATACCGGATACCTTTGCTGTCGTCTCGCTTCCGCCGATGGCATAAACTCTTCTTCCGAATACTGTCTTCGTCAGGATAAATCCGCTGATCAGCACGATCAGGATAAAATACACTGCAAGGAGCGGAATCTTTCCAAACAGGAAGAAACTTGTCATATGCTCAAATGGTTTATTCAGTCCATATACCGGAGAACCACCGCTGAGAATCAGTGCCAGACCTCTGACACCGGTCATGGTTGCCAGCGTAATGATAAACGGTGGCAGATTCAGATAAGCTACACCGATACCATTGACTGCTCCTACTGCTGCACCTGCCAGGACTGCTGCAATCAGAGGAAGGAAAATATTTCCCTCCGGATTCTGCGCACAGAAGGCTGCCATTACACCGGCAAGGGCGATTGTGGAACCTGCCGACAGGTCAATACCGCCTGCGATAATTACAAACATCATACCGCAGGAAAGGATTCCGTTGATGGATGCCTGTTTCACAATGTTGATCAGGTTTCGCGGCTGTGCAAATGCATTCGGTGAAATAATCATCAGAATGATTATCAGTGCGAAAAATACGATAAATATACCAAATTCTTTAAAATTGATTTTACTTTTTGCTTTTGTTTTCATCCTGCTCTCCCTTCTATGTTGGAAGCATAACTCATGATCAATTCCTGAGAAAATTCGTCTCTCTGAACCTCTCCTTTGAGTTCTCCCTCACACATAACCACAATCCGGTCACTGATTCCCATAACCTCTGCCATCTCCGAGGAAATTACGATTACCGCTTTTCTCTCTTTTGCCAGTTCATTGATCAGAAGATAAATATCTCTCTTGGCTCCGATATCAATTCCCCTTGTAGGCTCATCAAAGATAATGATTTCCGGTTCATCCAACAACCATTTTGCAAGAACAACTTTCTGCTGATTTCCGCCGCTGAGATTTCCTACAATTGCATTTCCATTTGGGGTCTTGATTTTTAACTCTTTGATGTATTTCTCTGCCACTTCGTTTTCCCGTTTTTTATCGATAATTCCATTTTTCGACATTTTACTCAAAGATACGATGGAAATATTCTCTTTTACACTTGCAATCAGATTCAATCCGGTAAGTTTTCTGTCCTCTGTAATCAGTGCTATTTTATTTTTAATGGCTTCCTTTGGATTCTTGATATCTGTTTTCTTTCCATTCAGGAATATCTCTCCTCCCGTCTTCGGGTACAGACCAAAGATGGTTTCCACCAGTTCACTTCTTCCTGCTCCTACAAGTCCGGCTATTCCAAGAACCTCGCCCCTCCTGAGCGTCAGGCTTACATTTTTAACCTTTTTACCTCGGGAGAGATCTTTTACTTCCAGAATCACATCCCCAATCGGTGCGGGCTCTTTTGGATAAATATCCGTCAGTTCACGTCCCACCATCATTTTGATCAGCGAATTGTCATCCAGCTCAGATGCCGGTTTTGTGCCGATCCACTGACCATCCCGCAAAACTGTGATCGTATCGGAGATTCTGAAAATTTCATCCATCTTATGAGAGATGTAGATGATTGCAACTCCCTGTTTTTTCAGCCGGTCAATCTGTGCGAACAGAACCTGTGCTTCTTTTTCAGTAATCGCCGATGTAGGTTCATCCATAACGATGATCTTTGAATTCAGCGAAATGGCTTTTACGATTTCCACCAGCTGCATCTCTGCCACACTCAGCGTCCTCATTTTAGCCCTGGGATCAATATCGATGCTCATTTCCCGGAAATACCTTGCAGTCTCATCCCGCATCTTATCCAGATCCACAATTTTCATCTTTGAAAATCCTTTTTTCAGGATTTCTCTGCCCACAAATACATTCTCTGCCACTTCCATATCAAGCAGCGTATTCAATTCCTGATGTATCATGGATATTCCTTTGCCCATGGCATCCTTAGGTCCATGGATTACTGTTTCCTGACCTTGAAGTACGATGCTTCCCTTATCAGCTTTATAAATACCCATCAGGATTTTCATAAGAGTAGATTTTCCTGCTCCGTTCTCTCCCATCAGTGCATGTACTTCTCCCGGTTTTATCTGAAGATTCACATTCTCCAGAACCTTGACACCGGGAAATGATTTACAGATGTCCTTCATCTCAAGAACGTACTCCATACACTTCCTCCTTCCATATTCTGATCTTGTCAATCCTTTTTAATCTTTTTTCGGAAGTCTTATCTCCTTTCAAGATAAAAGTCCCCCTTGAACCTGTATATCGGCTGTGCACACCGTTTTTTGATATACTCTTTGTTAACTGTTGAGCATATTATACTGAACTTACGGGTGTTTTCAAACCGACATTCTTTGTATCAAGGGGGACAATCTTTGGATTTTTTCTATTTCCCTGTTTATTTTTTTCTATTTTTTATTGATATATCTGATTCTGTTTATAAAATTCGCATCATTTATTTTCTCACAAATTCCTTCAATATCCGTTGAAATCATTAAAATCGCCATTCCTTTCTCCGCACACATGGTCAGCATATCCATAATAATACGATATTTCAGGAAATCTGTACCTGAGAAAGGGAAAAAGCAAATCAGTATCTGCGGATTTACAAGATACCATTTATAATAAGATAACCTGAGTCTGTCTTCCGGTGACCATTCACTGACTTTTTGTCTCAAAAGTTCCTCATCAAACCATTCACTGGCTTCTTTCATAATATTTTTCTCTATTTTTTTCCGTACTATTCTGCTCCCCATTTTGGGTATCAGCATAGAGCTGAGATTTTCCAGACCGCTGAGATTATAGTATAAAGTTTTTCCTTTTTTTCCCGAATTCTCCAGCTGAATCCCTATTTCCTTTCCCAGCATAGAAGAAATCCCTGCCGGACTGCAGGCAGTGCCATTCACCCGTATCTGCCCTCTCTTCCATCTTTTTTCATTCAAAAAAATTTTTCGCATCTCAAAGGCAGTCTGATAGTTATAATCCAGCAGCACGCCGATTTCTCCTTTTCTTATCTGAAAACTCAACTCATCTGTCACGTCTGACACTACTTTGTCAAATTCCAGCACAGGGGCGGATATGGAAGAATACTTTTCTTTTTTCCCGGAAATCTTATCCATATCTCTTTCTTTCCCATGGTCTTTTCCCCGCATGATATGAATAAGTGTCTCCTCTTCAAACTGTTCCGGAAAAAGGCGATAGCAGGTTATCCCGCTTTTCAGGATATCAATCCTGCACGTATGAGTAAACAGAAAGTCACTTTCCTGATCCACCAGTAAAAAAGCCATACCTCTCTGCAAAAAATACTCCACATATTCCATCAGTTTATGAATATCATTCTCACGCAGTACTTCCGTGATATGACCCAGTACCATGATCTCATAATGATAAAACCATGCTTTAAACAAATACAGACGGCAGAGCGACAGAGGAGTCAGAGACACCAGACTGTCTCTCCACTGAAAATCAATTTCCAGATTCTTTCGAATCTCCTCCGCTTCCGGCGAATGAAATCTTTTCAGTTGTTCTTTTTTTCCTTTTCTTCCGGTTCCTCCTCGCAAGGCAACCAAAAAATCCCACGCTGTCAGTTCCGGAGAAAACTTATTCTTCCTCTCCAGGATCATGGTACATTCCACTATCTTTTTCCCGATTTCTTCCATGGATGTCCGCTCCCCATGAAAATAGGACTTTCCCTGTTCCAGATGAAGATTCCCACGAAAATACTCCAGGAAAGTATCACTGTTCATAAGATTATCCGAAATAATCCCGATGCTTTCTCCTTTGGATATCTCTACATCAATATCCAGCAAGTGCTCACCTTTCCTGATTTTTCCGTTTTCAATCCTGATCAATTCTTCTTTCATATCCTGTTACTCCGTATCAAACATAAGCGGCAATGTCATCCGTATCTCCGTTCCGATTCCTTCCACACTGAAAATATGAAGTCCATAATCTTCTCCGAATAAAAGCTTTATTCTGCTGTTTACATTGGGAAGAGCAATTCCTCCGTTCTGTTTCCTGTCCTGTCCATACCGCTGTCGTGTTTTATCCTGAGAGTAAAAAATCTGGTTCAGCTCCTGCACTTTTTCTTCCTGCATTCCCATTCCATCATCTTTTACATGGATAAACAGATTTTTTTCACTGCTCTCCACCACAATCGTCACCATGCCCTCTCCCACTTTGCATTCCAATCCATGAGAAATTGCATTCTCCACCAGAGGCTGCAGCAGAAGCTTGGGCATGCGCGCACCCATAAGTTCTTCACTTTCCAGCTCCACATTCATATCCAGCTTATCACCAAACCTGAACTTTTGGATAATAAAATAATTATCTACATTATCCAGTTCATCAGAAAGTGTTACAAAACGGCGCACATCCGTGATTGTATACCGAAAAAAAGTAGCCAGAGCCTCTGTTGTGTCGGCAATATTCTCACAGCCTGCCACCAGAGCATCTGCCCGGATTGCTTCCAGCGTATTATAAAGGAAATGAGGATTGATCTGATTTTGCAGTGCCAGATATTCCGCTTGCTTCTGTTGAAGCTGTTCCTCAGGCATCCGTTCCAGAATCTGATCCAGATCTTTACAAAACAGTGCAAGTTCCGGATATCCGCTCCAGTCATCCTTCAAAATTCTTTCCAGATTCCGCTCACGGGCAAATTGTTTTAATTTTCTGCTGAAACGTAATTTTGACCATATACGCATAATTTACTCCATTTACTGATACAGTTTCTTATATTCCGAAGGGCTGATTCCTGTAGCTTTCTTAAACAATTTGGAAAAGTACTTCAAATCCTGATATCCTACTTCCTCCGCCACATCATTCACACTCAGATCACCCCGACATAACAGCTGTTTTGCCTTGCTCATCCGGACTTCTGTAAGATAATCCAGAAAGCTTTTACCAGTCTCTTTCTTAAATACGGTAGAAAAATATGTGGCATTAAACCCGATTACCCGGCTTACCTCTTCCAGCTTCAAAGATTCTTTATAATGCTCCTGTATGTAGTTCTTGGCTTCCGTAATCGGCCGCATCTCTTTTTTCTCTTTCAATTCAATGCAGTTTTTAAATACCTTTCCTATATCATCCCTGAGAAGAGAAAAGACATCCGCCAGAGAACTGCACATATGATAACGACAAATAAGTTCCTGCTTAATTTCTTCTTCATTAATCTTCTCGTTCTGTTTCAGACCACTAAGACAGGCTTCCACCGTTTCCACAAAACATTCATATACCATTTGTCCGCTTAACTTTGCAGAAGAACAAATTTCCTTCTCCAGTTTTTCCAGTTCCCTGCAATATTTCCCGTAATCCAGATATTCTCCCATCTCATAAAAACTTTTCCGCAGGGATGCCGGCATCTGATACTCCACCTCTTGGGAAATGCTTTCCATTTCTCCGACCTCGATCCACTCGCCTTTTCCCGGAAGGATTCTGTCCTTTCCCCATCTCACCACTTCTCTTACCGCTTCCGGAAGTTCCTGGATGCTTTTCCTGTATTTTCCTACGGTAATCGATACCCGGATCCCCCAGAATAAATCTCTCTGATTCTCTATTTCTTTCCGTATTTTTGTCAGATACTTCTTAACTAAAACGGAATCATAAGACTCACACTGTACAATAAGAAAGATTCCTTCGTTCTTTATGGCAGCCACTGCTTCTCTGGAAAATTCTTTCATATATTTTTCAACAATCGTAAGCGCACGTTTCATCATGATCTTATAAGTATCCAGCTTTTCCTGTACCTGGGGCAGATCCAGAGTGATCAGAATCACCTGATAAATTCCTTCTTCAAATTGACATCCGAATTCCTGATTTACGGTATTTCGGTCCGGAAAATCTATTTGTCTTTCTTTTCCGCTTACCAACGTCCCGATCAACCGTTCCCTGTTTCTCTGCGTATCCTTCTGCATCTTCTGATTGATGTTCTCTTTCCATTCTTCCATCTTTATCTGTTCTGATTTTTTCTCATAAATATTTTTCAGAAGACGGGTGAGTTCATCCGCTTTTACAGGCTTTAACAGATAATCCTCCACTCCATATTTTAAAGCTGTGCGTGCATACTCAAACTGACGATACCCGCTGACCACGATAAACAGAATATCCGGTTTTACTTCTTTCGCCTGTCGAATCAGTTCCATCCCATCACATCCCGGCATACGGATATCCGTCATGACAAGATCCGGGTTTTCTTTTCTGATAAGTTCCAGGGCATGGATTCCATCCTGCGCTGTCCCAACGATTTCGAATCCGAGAGCTTCCCAATTGACAATCTTCTGCAGAAGTAAATTCACTTTTGGTTCATCATCTGCAATGACTACTCTCAACATGATCTTTCCTCCTTCGCGCCACCTTATTATTATAGATACTATATCATGAATTTCTTCATGGGCAAATATAGTATTTTTCAAAAACTTGATTTTTTTGCTAATTTTCTATTGATAAGTTACTCAAGACGTGATAATATATACTCAAGATTTAACAACGAGTTACTCATTTTTCAAGAAAGGATGGTTTTATCACAATGAGCGAAATCAAAAAATTAGGTTATTTTGTCAACGGTACTTTCAAAGAGTCCAAAACAGACAAATACACAGATGCTTACAATCCAAGCACCGGTGAAGTTATTGCAAAAGTACCGTGCTGTACCGCAGATGAAGTGGAAGAGGCTATCGCAGCTGCAAAGGCAGCTTATCCTGCATGGTCCGCAACTCCTGTAAAGAAGAGAGTTGCTATTCTCTACAAAGTACGTCAGCTGTTATACGATCACATGGAAGAGCTGACCATGTCCGTAGCAAGAGAAAACGGAAAGAACTGGGCAGAATCTGAAGGTGATGTACTGAAAGCGATCGAAGGAACTGAGCAGGCTATCTCCGCTCCGTCTCTGATGATGGGTGAAAGCCTTATGGATGCTTCCAAAGGATATGACACTGTTTCTTATCGTACACCTCTTGGTGTATTTGCAGGAATTATTCCTTTCAACTTCCCGGCTATGATTCCTATGGGATGGATGACACCGATCTGTATCGCATGTGGTAACACAATTGTTCTGAAAGCTGCTACTTTCACACCTCAGACCTGTATGAGAATTGCTGAGCTGTACAAAGAAGCCGGTGTTCCGGACGGTGTTGTAAATATTGTAACATGTTCCAGAAATGAAGCTGAAATCTTCCTGCATCACCCGGATATCGCAGGTATCTCCTTCGTAGGTTCTACTTCTGTAGGAAAACATATCTATTCCACAGCTGCTGCAAACGGCAAGAGAGTACAGGCTCTGTGTGAAGCTAAGAACCACGCTCTGGTATTGGAAGATACTCCGATCGAGCGTACTGCTGCAGGTATCATCAACGCATCCTTCGGATGTGCAGGCGAGCGCTGCATGGCTCTTCCTGTTGTTGTTGTTCAGGAAAGCATCGCTGATCAGCTGGTAGCTTCTCTGGTAGAGAAAGCAAAAGCTCTTACTATTGGACCGGCTTATGACAAGAACACAAAACTCGGCCCGGTTATCAATGCAAAACATAAAGAATCCGTTATCAACTGGATCAACAAAGGTATCGAAGAAGGTGCCGAACTGGTACTGGATGGCCGCAATACTGTAATAGAAGGCTATGAAGGTGGTTTCTATGTAGGACCTACAATTCTGGATCATGTAAAACCAGGAATGACTGTAGGTGAAAGAGAAATCTTTGGACCGGTACTCTGCATCAAACGTGTAAAGAACTTCGAAGAAGGTCTTGCAATCATGAACGCAAACCCATTTGCAAACGGTTCCGTAATCTTCACTCAGAGTGGACATTATGCACGTGAATTCGCACGCCATACTGACGGCGGTATGATCGGTGTTAACGTAGGTATCCCGGTTCCGATCGGAATGTTCCCATTCAACGGACACAAACAGTCCTTCTTCGGTGATCTGCATACACTCGGAAAAGATGGCTATCGTTTCTATACAGAGCGCAGAGTCGTAACTACCCGTTGGTTTGATGAAGAAGAAAAGAAAGCAACTACTGTCTCTACATGGGATGGAACCATCTAATATCCTTGAATCTTTAGATTTTTAGAAGTGGTTATATTATGGGCTATCTGTTGTTGACAGATAGCCCTTTTCGCAGTTATCATAAGAAAATAATGTTACTGTTCACTTCGTAAACAGTAACAAGATAACCGGCAGACACATCAAGGGAGGGATTGCCATGCGCTCTCAACGAATTGCAGAAATAGAACAATACATTTATGCTCATAAAACCGTGACACTGGACGAACTCTGCGAAGTTTTTCAAGTATCCAAGAATACCATTCGACGTGATATTGAAGAGATCATTCAGAATCCGGACATTGTCAAGACATACGGCGGCGTTATGATCAACACACAAACGAAAAAGCTTCTCGTTTCCTTTACCGAACGAAACATCAACCGTCAGGATGCAAAACGACTGATCGCTGCCAAAGCAGCTTCTTTTGTAGAAGACGGAGACAGTGTCTTTATAGATTCAGGTACTACTACTTTATATATGCTGGAGTATCTGAAAAACAAAAAAATCACATTGCTTACCAACAACATTGAGGTAATGGTTCAGGCCATTCCTTATGAAAATATTAATCTGATTTCTCTGTCCGGCACTCTGAACAGAAAAACTCTTTCCCTTACCGGCAATAACGCTGCACGGCTTCTTTCTACCTATAACGTAAAAAAGGCTTTCCTTGCTGCGACTGGAATCACCATTGAAAACGGTGCGACCAACTCCTCCCCGGAAGAAACCTGCATCAAAGAAATGGCTGTGAAAAAGAGTCTGGAAAAGTATCTGCTGGTGGATTCCAGCAAATTCGGAGTAGTATCCTTGCTGACTTACAGTAACGTAGAAGACTTTACAGGAATTATCACAGATGGAGTTCCCACTGACGCTTTCTGCGAATACGCGGAGGAACATCAGGTGAAAGTGATCTCTGTGTGATGGCAGGACAGGGGACAGACCCGTGTCCCAATTATGGGACACGGGTCTGTCCCCCGTCCTATTATTCCAGTCCTACACCCTTAAATCCAACTACATACATATCTTCTCTGTAGTTTTTCACCGTCAGTTTCAGACCTTCTTCTGTAACTTCCTGTTCTATCTCTACTTCCGGATTCAGTGGTGTTACATTTCCCTTTACATCCGGAACGCAGATTACGTTTTCTCCTTCTTTCAGCCCATCCACAAACACATACAGGTCTTCCCCTTTTCGTGTAAAGTGAATCTCTTTTCCATCTTCCTGAACCTGAGATTCCCGTCTGCTGCAGCGGGTACCATAGATTCCTTCCCCATTTACAGTAAGCCACTGTCCCAGAGTGAGAAGACGTTTTACCTGTTCCTCAGGAATCGTTCCATCTGCTTTCGGACCGATGTTCAGAAGAAGGTTTCCATTGTTGGCAACGGTTGCCACCAACAGATTGATCAGTTTCGGAAGACTGATCAGCTGATCATCACCTTCATTTTCATTGTATCCGAAGGAGAGTCCCATACCACGGCACATTTCCCATTTTACTGTTCTGTCTGATTTTCCGTATTGATATTCTTTGGTGATAAAATCATGGTACAGATCATTGAAACGGTCATTTACTACACCGTCTTCCACTGTATTGTAATAATGAGCCAGAAGATACGGCATCATATGTTCACTCTGTTTTGGCCATCCGATATCATTCCAGAGAACAGACGGATGATACTTATCAACCAGTTCTTTCATCTGTTTGTAAGAATAATCTGCATATTCAAATGTAGGGCAGGCATTGCTGAAGTTTTCACTCTCATCAAAAATCGGATCATTGGCAAACTGCCAGTCGATGAGTCCGGAATAATAAAGTCCCATTTTCAGTCCTGCTTCACGCACCGCATCTGTCAGTTCTCCCGTAATATCTTTCTTGGGTCCCATCTTTGCTGTGTTAAAATCTGTATAATCGCTGGGGAACAGACAGAAACCATCATGATGTTTTGTGGTCAGCACCACATACTGTGCACCCGCTTTTTTGAAAATATCCGCCCACTGTTTCGGATCCCAGTTCTCTGCTTTCCACATAGGAATAAAGTCTTCATACTTAAAATCTTCTCCATATTTTTCAATATGATGATCATAAGAAGGACCTCGTCCCACATTGATGGAATTATAGTACCATTCTGCATAAGGATTATTGCAGAACCACTCTTCATTGGTCGGTACAGCTCCCAACTCCCATGTCCGGGGCGCATAAGCCGGAACAGAATAAATTCCCCAGTGAATAAAGATACCGAACTTACAGTCCTCGTACCATTCAGGCACCTCATGCTGATTAATGGACTCCCATGTTCCCGTATACCTTTTTGCCATAATATTTACCCTCATACCTTCTTAAATGATGTTTGATGTTATGATACTTAACCTTTTACTGCACCTGCTGTCATACCTGCAATTACCCATTTCTGAGCAAAGATATAAACAATGATAACCGGCAGTGATACCAGAACTACATCGGCACAAACCAGATTCCAACTCCGGCTGAACTGTCCATAGAAGTTATATACAGACAACGGAAGCGTCCATTTGGAAGAAGAATTCAGCAAATACATCGGAATCTGCAGTTCGTTCCATACCCACATGAAATTCAGTACACCGGTTGTAGCCAATACAGGCTTCAAAAGAGGAAGTACTACTTTAACAAACAATTCGCCGCCGATTGCGCCGTCCATAACAGCTGCCTCGTCCAGCTCTCTCGGAATACCTTTAATAAATCCGCTGAGCATCATGGTCGTAAAAGGCATATACAGCGCTGCATATACAAAGCAAAGACCGATTCTTGAACCATACAATCCCAGTTTCTGCAAAAGCTGAATCGTAGGCAATGCGGTAAACGGAGCAATAATACCTAATGTAATGATTTTATAAGTAATACGACATCCTTTTGTATCACGTCTGGCAATAATAAAGCTCATAAAAGCAGACAGTGCAACGATCAATGCTACTGATATAAAAGTAATAAATACACTGTTTCCCAGAGACTGAATAAAATCTTTCTCAATAACAGTCACATAGTTCTCAAAATGCCATTCTGTGGGAAGTGAAATATTCAGATAAGATGCTTCACCTTTACTCTTAAAAGAGGTCAACACAACCATCAGCATAGGATAAATAGTCACAATACTGAAGATCCACAGAATCACTTCAAGAATTCGATTGATAATTGTTAATCTTTTTTTCATACTATTCCACCGTCTCCCATCTGGAACTGAATTTCTGGTATACCATGGAAACGATAACCAGCAGCACCGTAAATACAAGGTTAACAGCTACCGACTGTGCGTACCGTCCTGCGGACATCTCGTTCATCATCAAAGTTCCGAAACTTTCTGTCGCATTGCCGGGGCCACCGCCTGTCATAACGTAAATCAGGTCGAACATCTTCAGTCCATAGATCAGACTGAACAGAATATTTACATTTACCGTAGGCATAATAAGCGGAAGGGTGATGTTCTTGAACAGCTGCCATTCGGATGCACCGTCCAGCTTTCCTGCCTCGATATAATCAGAGGATACCGACTGCATACCAGCCAGTGTAATAATAATTGCGTAACCAACATTTCGCCATACCTCTGCCACGCAGATTGCAAATACAGCTGTCCATCTGGATCCCAGCCACTGTACATTGGCGATTCCAAATGCATTTAAAATATTATTCAAAGTACCATGTCTTGTCTGGAATACAGCACTGAAGATCAAACCTACAACCAGACAGGAGAAAATAGACGGAATAAAGTATACCGTACGAAGCGCTGTTCTGGATTTGATATCTCTGTTCAGAATATAAGCAAACACAAAGCCCAGAAGTGTAACCATGACAGTCTTTACTCCCGCATAGATCAATGTATTCACAAAAGCCACCGGCACCTTGGAACTTGTGATTACTGATTTAATATTATCAAGTCCTACAAATTTAAGGCTGTCTGTTCTTGCGGCACTCCAGTTTGTAAATGCATAGTAATATCCCACAGTAGACGGAACTATGAAGAATATGATAAATACAATTGCAGGAATGACAGCCAGATAAAGCGGATATATCTTCTTTCTATTCATATATACCTCCACATCCTGATAAACAATTTCAGGTTTGAGAAAACCCCAAACCTGAAATCTGTTCATTCACCTTATGATAATCCGTTACATCTACAGAATTATTATTGTGAACAGTAGCAATTACTGTGCAAAAGATTCCAGTGTTGCAATACGGTCATCATCAATCAGTTTAATACATTCTTCAACAGAAATATCACCGGACATCAGCTGAAGAAGAGCCTTTCCGCCTTCACCCTGATTGTAACCAACAATCTTCGGCTGTGCAGAAGAAGCACGGATCAGTTTATCAACACTTTCTTTATTCTCTTCATACTGTGTAGAGTTCACGTTAGTTGTTTCCTGTTTGAATACAGCAGCTGTAGCAACGCCATCAAATGCAACATTGTAATTATCCGGATCTGCCATGAAGTTAATGAAATCCATAGCTGTATCTACTTTATCACCATTTTTGTTAGCCATCATCAGGTTAACGTTACCGCCTTCGTATGTACCTTCGTCACAGGTTCCCATGAATACAGGCATAATACCGAAATCATCACCAACATAATCATAAGATTCGCTGTCATAGTCTGTGTCAAACCAGGTATCCCAGCAGAACATCATAGCTGCTTCACCGGTTCCAAGAACTTCACTACAGTAATCCCATGTATCAGATGCAAAGTTCTTTCCGAAATATCCTTTTTCCGCTGCGGACTGGAACCATTCACACATAGATGTAAATTCAGGAATATCTGCATAGTTCATTTCACCTGCATTCAGTTTATCGATATATTCCGGATGTGCTTCCATAACCGGGTCAAGTGCGAACTGATACAGGATTGGCCATCCGTCTGCTGCTGCAAGGTAGATTGGCTGAACACCATTCTCCAACAGAGTATCGCAGGCTGCATCAAATTCTGCCTGTGTGGTAGGCTGTTCAATACCCAGTTCTTCAAAAATCTGTTTGTTATAGAAGCATCCTGAGTTGGAAGCCTCCCAGAACGGAAGTCCGATGATCTTATCGTTGTAAGTTGCCTGCGGAAGTACAGAATCCTGAATATCGGATACCCATTCAGCATCTGTCCAGTCTACGAAGTTTTCTTCCGGATTGAAGTTCTTCAGGTTACTGTTTCCAAAGTGTACATACAGATCCGGGATATCGCCTGTAGTAAATTTGGTAAGAGCGATTGTTTCTGCATTATCTGTATCCAGACCCTGCTGATCGATCGTATTTCCAGTAGCTTCTTCCCACATGGAAATAATCTTCTGCATGTACGGTTTTGCCAGGTCGTCTGCGTTACAGTACAGAGTAAGTGTCACTCCACCTTCGGAAGCTTCTGCTTTCTCATCATCCGCAGAATCATCTGCTGCGTCATCTTCTGCATCAGCAGTGTCCTCTGTCTTCTCTGCTGTATCACTGCTGGCTGAATCGGAACTTCCTCCTCCGCATCCAAACAAAGTGGCAGCAACCATAACACCTGTTAATAATAATGCCATTTTTCTTTTCATTTTTTTCCCTCCTGATATAAAGATTTATCACGTTTCTGATGGTATTATTATATAGAATCCCCTTTACCAAATCCATGGACATTTGGAAGTTTCGACATGTACTTTTTTCCATTTTGTCCATAAAACTTACCCATTTTCCCGTTCGTTTGGTAATCTTTTACAACATTTTTGCGTTCTTTGATATTCTGCAGGGCTTTACTGTGAAATAATACGATAAGCGCCCTGTTTTTCTGTATGAAATATGAAACGCCCTTTTTCATCCCTCTCTGTATCTACAACTTCACCATCTTTTAGTACACAAATGGACTGTCTGCATCGTAAAACCGCAGATCCACCACATTCAGAAATCAAACGGGCTTCTTTCAGCCTGCCATTTTCCCATTCAATATCCAGGCAAAATCCTCCTTCCGCCCGAAGTCCTGTTACCTTTCCTGACTTCCATTGCTCCGGAAGTGCCGGAAGTATAAAAATCTCATCCAGATGGCTTTGCAATAAAAGCTGCGCAATTCCACAGATTCCGCCAAAATTCCCATCGATCTGGAATACCCAGGGAATTCCCTGGATTCTGTCCAACGGTGGATGAAGATCAAACATATTCGGAGCAGTCAGTTTGGTAAGCAGATAATTCAAATAATACGCTGCTTTATTTCCATTCTGAAGGCGCGCATACAAATTGATCAGCCATGCACAACTCCATCCTGTATGACCACCTCCGTACTCCATTCTTCGCTCCAACACTTTTTCACAGGCTTTTACCAACTGAGGATTTTCATACTCATTAATCTGATTTGATGGAAACATCGGATACAAATGGGAGAAATGTCTGTGTCCCGGCTCCCATTCATCATAATCCTCACGCCACTCCATCAATTGTCCGTATTTTCCTATTTTATAAGGAGGAAGCTTATCAAGAATTTCCCGAATCTGCTGCTTCATTTCATCCTCCTTATATCCGAGGATTGCCGCACTATCCAGATACTGTCCGAACACATCTTTCAGTATTGCAGTATCCATGGTACATCCCATACAGGTCCGCCCGGTTTCACCATTTTCCATAATATATGTATTTTCCGGAGATATAGAAGGACAGGTAACCATTTCTCCCTGATCTTCAATCAGAAAATCCACAAAAAATTGAACACACTCCCGCATAACAGGAAACATTTTTCTCAGGAAATCTTCATCCATAGTATAGCGATAATGTTTCCAGATATGAGTAGTCAGCCATGCACCTCCCATCACCCAGTAGGTCGCTGTGATGGCAAGATCCTGCGGAGCTGTGTCTGCCCATACATCTGTATTATGGTGAGCCACAAATCCCCGGCATCCGTACATTTCCATAGCCGTCTTTTTTCCGTTTTCCATCATACGCTGCAGAAGATCAAAAAGCGGCTCATGACATTCCGACAAATTACATATTTCTGCAGGCCAATAATTCATTTCTGTATTGATATTGATCGTATACTTGGAATCCCAGGTCGGTTCCAGCTTTTCACACCAGATTCCCTGAAGATTTGCAGGCAGTCCTCCCGGCTGACTGCTTTCCATAAGAAGATATCTTCCATACGCATAATAGAGAGCTATCAGTCCCGGATCCTCTTTGCCCTCTATCAGTCTTTTGAGACGCTGGTCTGTGGGTATTCTTTCCGGTTTTTCCTCGCTTTCCAGCTGCAGTACTGATCTGTCGTACAGCATCCTGTGCTCCCGAACATGTTCCTCTCTGATTTTCTCATAAGTATCAAGATCCAGCTTTTCAAGCTGCTCCTTCAGATAAGTGCTACAGTCTGTTATTACTTTTTCTCTGTAAGGAAAGGTTGTGACACCATTGACATACAGTACCACTCTGTCTGCATTTTTTATAACCAAGTGCTCTCCGATTACTCTGACACTGCCGTTCTGGGCACAGGCTTTGGCCTGAATACAAAATTCACTGCCGCCTTTTCCCAGATCCCCATCCAGAAAAATACTATTTTCTGAGGCTTTTCCTGTACGGTTATAAAACCTTCCTCTGGTCATCAACACTGACATGGAAATATTACCGGGACGGTCAGAAGAAAATTCCAAAACAAGTACATCCTCTTTTTTTGCGATAAATGCATTGATACTGTACTTTACTTGATTCTGTTCATAGATTACACGTGCAATTCCTTCTCTCAGATTCAGCTCTCTTCTGTATTTTTCCACATTTCCATCTTTGTGCTCTATCCGGTAAAACAGATCACCCATGGTCTGATATGGTCTTTCACTCTGTGGAATTCCAGAGAGCGCATATACTTCCAGTTCCTCTGCTTCCGCTATCTTCCCCTCACTGATCAGTCTCTGTATCACCGGCAGATAATCCCGGGTATCGGGATTCAGACGATCAATGGGACCTCCGTAAACGATACTCTCCTCATTCATCTGAACCGTTCCTTCAAAAGGCTGTCCATAGATCATAGCACCCATTCTCCCATTTCCCAGGGGAAGTGCCTCAATCCATGATTCTGCCGGTTTTGTATACCACAATTTACACATTCTCCGTCCTCCTATTATTTAAATATTTATCCCAGGATACCTGCAGATTTCTCTGGGTTTCACTCTTTCGTAATTCTCAAAATATTGTATCTGATTCCAGATGATAAATCCATGGATATTTTTCAAATTATCCATGCATTTTTCTCTGTTGTATGATATACTTACGATATAATTTGCATTCGTTCAGAATTCAAGCGGAGGATTTTTATGATATTCAAAAAACTGTCTTTCCAAAAAAAATTATATATTTCCTGCTTTACTCTGAACCTGATTTTGTTATCCATCTGTTCGGTTGTCTTTTATTACTATACTTCTGACTCTTTGAAGAAAAATATGCAGGACACTGTGATCAGCAATACTTCCATGCTCTCCAAAGATCTGGATAATCTTTTGAAAGCCGCAGACAATACCCTGAAAGAGCTGCAGACAAATTCCTCTTTGACTTCTGTAGCAAAAGAGATTACCTATTCAAATAATAATTATTTTGCAACCCATGTCCCGGACAGTTCCACATTTCAGAAAGCGTTTCGTTCCGTTTTATTTTCCCAGAATCTAAACGGTTCTATCAGTTATGTAAGTAATTACTATGACAACATCGGCGCGTCCTACTCTACCGGTACCTATGAATATATCAGCAAAGAAACGCTCAGAAAGCTCGAAGGATTGACTGAGCTTCTTGACAATACGAATTTTGTTACTTATGTACCACCCCATGAAGATTACTGGGGACACGGAAAAACGGTATTTTCTGTGGTTCGTTCCATGCGTGATACCTATAACAAATACGGAATTTTTATCCTTGATTTTGATATTTCCTCTCTGTCCGGTCTTCTCAATGATTTCGAAAATCCGGAAGATTTTTCGATTACCATTTTGGATGAAAATCAGAACTTTATCTATACCACCAATGAAAATATGGATCAGGATCATTTTTATGCCTGCTATCAGGAAGCTGCTGCATCTGAAACCGACCGGACATTTTCAGCCAACGATGTAAGTATCTCCTGTTATGAAGTTTCTTCCACCACTGGCTGGACTTTCATACTGACTTCCAGTACTGCCGGATATTTGAAATCACTAAAAAATGCTCTTGCAGTCAGCGCTATTTTATTTTTGTCTCTGTTTTTCATCATGTCTTCCTTTTTGTTTTTGATGACTCACAAACTGACAAAACCACTGAAGCAGCTGACCAACCAGCTTATGAATCTGGAACCCGGAAGAAATATCAATATCAGCCAGATATCCAGCAATAATGAGATTACAACTCTGACCAATGCCGTACAGGCATTTCTTTCCGAAATTTATGATCAGAACCAGCGCCTTACGGAAGCCCGACGCCGAACCCTGAAAGCTCATTATGATGCCATGGAGGCACAGCTGAATCCTCATTTTCTTTACAACACCCTGTCCGTCATCGGCATGGCCGGTTTAAGCAGCGGCAATACGACCGTCTCCACCATGTGCAGTGAACTTGCCAATCTGCTTCGTTATTCCCTGTCGTATACTGGGCAGTCTGTCCTTCTGGAACAGGAAATTACCAATACCAGCAGTTATCTTTACATCATGAAAATGCGTTACGAGGATGATCTGATCTATAGCTGGGATCTGGACGAATCATTGAATGCGCTTTATGTTCCAAAACTGATCCTTCAGCCCCTGGTTGAGAATTGTTTTCAACATGGTTTTCAGCAGACCGAACATGAGATTCTTCCCCCATGGAAGATCCGCATCACTTCTTTCAGCGACGATAATTACTGGTATCTTTCCATCACCAATAATGGCGCACTTTTTAAAGATGAAAAGCTGCAGCAGCTGCAGGAACGGCTTCGGCATTTCAAGCTTCCCGAATATGATGAATCCAATTTTGAGGATATTATCCGACGACAAGGATTCGGACTGGAAAATACCATTCTTCGTCTGAATATTTACTATCACGGAGAAGAATATTTTAATGTATCTACGGATACAGAAAGAGGAGAAACAACTGTAACAATCGGCGGTCCTTTAGAACCGCAGAACACTTTTGACAGATTTTAACTGTCCGGAGGAAACACTTATGATTCATGTGATTATTGTAGAAGATGAACCGGCCATCGCAAGAGGGCTGTCGATGATGATTACTCAAAACTATCCTGATTTTCAGGTGATCGCACTGGCAAGGAACGGAAAGGACGGACTTCAGAAGATACTGGAACTGAAACCGGAACTGGTCTTTGTTGATATCAATATGCCTGTCATGAACGGGCTGGACATGATCGAACAGGTACAAAAATCCGGATTTTTCACTCAATGCGTAATCCTTACCGGTTATGCTGAATTTGAATATGCCAGAACGGCAATTAAACTGGGAATTTCTGATTATCTGTTAAAACCGATTTCTCCTGATACTTTAAAAGAGATTATGGTTTCCTGCCGTCAAAAATATCAGGCACAGATTCGCATCCTTCAGGCAGAATATCTGCAGCGCTGTATTGGCCGCACTCCCGCAGCCTCTGAAAATGACAATCCTCTCTCCGGCTATCATTGTACGCTGCTGCTTCTGCTCTTCGGATCACTCTGCAGCAATATTTATAATGAAGCGTTGATTACTTCAAATCCACCAACTGCGGATCCCTCACTGATCCGCAAATTGGAGACAAATTATCATATTTCTTTGTTTACACTGCGTGGACGACATTACAATGAACTTATTTTTGCCGCCGTATACCCTGAGCATCAGACTGTTGATATAACAGTACTTTCCGAAAAACTGTATTCCTCATTCTGTACTCCGGATACCTATACGAATCTGATTGTTTCTCAAAACATTCCCAATGGTCAGAATCTTCACGAAGCCGCCGGCAATCTTTATTTGTATGCATTAACAAAAAATCCATTTGGTTTTGGGCACATTCAGATCAGCGAATCTCTGTCCGACAAAAAAATACATATTTCATCAGAAGTCAAGAAAATTTGTTCTGCCATTCCGGAGCATCCCGCTCTTGAAACCGTGCAGGACTACCTGCATTCCATTCTCACGTACTGGCAGGAAGAAAAAGTATCACAATTTCAACTTACCACCGATCTGCGATATTTTTTCAGCACCGTAATTCATGACTATTCCGATGAAAATATCATATACCCCGATGCCGCCGAAATTGTGTCCTCCTGCCATGCTTATGATGAACTGGAACGGACACTCCAATATGAACTCGGAATAATCTATGGACGTAATTCTCAGGTTCTTCCTGACAGTCAACAATCTCTGGCCAAACAGGTACGTAACTGGCTGGATATGAATTTTACAACTCCGATTACCTTTAAAATCTTCCAGGATATCTTCGGTCACAGTGAAAAATATATTTCCGCTCTTTTTAAAGCCGAATTCGGCATATCTCCAAGCAAATACATCGGAGAACTGCGATTGAATATGGCAAAAAAACTGATGCAGGCCAACCCGGATATTCTATTAAAAGATGTTGCTGAAATGGTAGGATATGCAGATGCATTTTACTTCAGCCGGGTATTCAAATCCCATGAAGGAATATCACCCAGCCAATATGCAAAACTTGCCAAAGAGAAGAATTTTTGAGTTTCGTGCACGAAATCAAAAAATGGCTGACAGAATTGTGTTCTTCAAACCAATATCATCAGGTAAAGTGACCTTACATTGGCATGAGAATACAATTCTATCAGCCTCATTATGTTTTATTCTTTATACGAATCTAAATGTACAAGATTAGAATTCAATCTCAGAAATCTTAACCGGTCTGTGTTCTTCTACGGATTTCTTAGCAGCAAGTCCCATAAGAACCGGTTTCAGTCCGTCTTCTACACCAACCGGTGTATCGGTATCGTTTTCGATTGCATCAACAAACTCAGTGATTTCCTGAGCATATGCAGCCATATAACGCTCCAGGAAGAAGAACATTGGTTTTTCACCTGTAACACCATCAGCATTTGCAATTACTGCATTGGACTGGCTGTCGTTTGCGTTCATTACCATACCTTTGGAACCAAATACTTCTGCTCTCTGATCGTATCCATAAACAGCTTTTCTGGAGTTATCAATAACTGCGATTGCTCCGTTAGCCATCTTCAGTGTGATCACTGCAGTATCTACATCGCCTGCTTCTCCGATAGCCGGATCAACCAGAACTGCAGACTGTACATAAACTTCCTCTGCATCGCATCCTGCCAGGAAACGAACCATATCAAAATCATGAATGGTCATATCCAGGAACATACCACCGGATACTGCTACATACTGTGCTGAAGGTGGCTCTGGATCTCTGGAAGTAATCTTGATGATGTGCGGATCACCGATTTTGCCTGCTGCAACTGCCTGCTGAACAGCGCGGAAGTTGTGGTCAAAACGACGGTTGAAACCAACCTGATATTTTGTTTTCTTTCCTTCCAGAGCTTTCATAACAGCTTTGATTTTATCTACATCATGATCGATCGGTTTTTCGCAGAATACATGTTTTCCAGCTTCGATCGCTTCAATAGAGATCGGTGAATGAGTGTCTGTGGAAGAGCAGATTAAAACTGCATCGATTTCCGGATCTGCCAGAATCTCTTTGTAATCTTTTGTAGTGTTGGCAATTCCCATACCTTTTGCCCATGCTTCTGTAGCTTCATTCATGAACGGATCTGCAATTGTTTTAACAGTTGCATTCTTCACATAGTTGGAAATACTTTCAGCATGTACCTTTCCGATACGTCCGGCTCCGATAATACCAATTGTTACCATAGTCTTTTCTCCTTTTTGATTAATTTTGAGTTGTTTGGTTTAAATGTTATCATTTTTGATTGACAAAATTATATCACTTTATCATAACTTTATCAATAGTTTATCATTTTTATTTTTATATTTTTATGAAATTTCAATTGACTTCTGCTTAGGACTTCTATATAATAAAATCAATAACAATTATTATTATTGAAAGGAGGAAATCATGGCCACGCTGAAATACAGTCGCCAGAGGGAATCTATCAAAGAGTTCCTTATGACACGGACTGATCATCCTACTGCTGACATCGTCTATCATCAGCTTCGCAAAATGTATCCAAATATCAGTCTGGGAACTGTTTACCGTAACCTGTCCCTCCTGGCTGATATCGGAGAAATTAACAGAGTATCTACAGGAGATGGGGCCGATCATTATGACGGTCATACCGCACCCCACTATCACGTGATCTGCAAAAAGTGCCACAAGATAACAGATCTGGATATGGATTATCTGAACGATGTGGAAACCATCGCATCACAGCATTATAATGGAAGAATCGAAAAACATGTCATTAATTTTTATGGAATCTGTGAAGAATGCTCTGCTTTAGAAGAAAAGACTTCTTGAATCTGTTCTTAAAAAATATAATAAATTTATTGACAAATAAAAAATAATATGGTATCTTAAAATAGTAATAATTACTATTATTAAAAACAATTAAATTAAAATATTTAAAGAAAAGGAGAATGTCACATGAAAAAATTTGTATGTAACGTATGTGGTTATGTTCACGAAGGAGATTCTGCACCGGAGTTCTGCCCAATCTGTAAAGCACCAGCTGAGAAATTTACAGAGCAGGCCGGAGAGATGACATGGGCTGCTGAACACGTAGTTGGCGTTGCTAAAGGTGTTCCGGAAGATATCATTGCAGACCTGAGAGCAAACTTTGAAGGCGAATGTTCAGAAGTTGGTATGTATCTGGCTATGGCAAGAGTTGCTCACAGAGAAGGATATCCTGAGATCGGTCTGTACTGGGAAAAAGCAGCTTACGAAGAAGCTGAACATGCAGCTAAATTTGCTGAGCTGTTGGGTGAAGTTGTTACAGACAGCACCAAAAAGAATCTGGAAATGAGAGTAGATGCTGAGAACGGTGCTACCGCTGGTAAAACAGATCTGGCTAAACGTGCTAAAGCTGCTAACCTTGACGCTATCCACGATACAGTACATGAGATGGCTAGAGACGAAGCTCGTCATGGAAAAGCATTTGCTGGTCTTCTGAAAAGATATTTTGGCTAATATTTAGAAAACGCAATAGTTTCGAACCGTGCAGGGGTACGCCAGCTTCTAGAGGTGTGCCCCTGTTATCATAAGGAGGGATTAACATGTCCAAATACGCAGGAACAAAAACAGAAAAAAACCTTCTGCAGGCTTTCGCAGGAGAATCCGAAGCAAGAAATAAGTATACATACTATGCTTCCGCAGCTAAAAAAGCCGGATATGAACAGCTCGCAGCTTTATATCTGGAGACAGCTGACCAGGAAAAAGAACATGCCAAAATGTGGTTTAAAGAATTCCACGGAATTCACGACATTGCAACAAATCTGGAAGACGCAGCTGCCGGTGAGAATTTCGAATGGACCGATATGTATGCGCGTATGGCAAGAGAAGCAAGAGAAGAAGGATTTGATGAGCTGGCAATCAAATTTGAAGGTGTTGCAAGAGTTGAAGCTGCTCACGAAAAACGTTATCTGAAATTACTGGAATCCTATAAAAACGACAAAACCTTCAAAGGAGATGCTCCTCTTGGATGGAAATGCCGTAACTGCGGATATGTGCATATGGCTGATGAAGCTCCTGAAGTATGTCCTGTTTGTGCACATCCGAAAGCTTACTTTGAAAGAAAAGTGGAAAACTATTAAAACATATCAGTCCAGATGAAAGGATTTTATGATTCATGAAAAAAGAGACCGGATATATTCATATTTACTGCGGAGACGGCAAAGGAAAAACAACTACAGGAATGGGTTTATGTACCCGTGCTGCCGGTTTTGGATATCGGGTACTTATCTATCAGTTTATGAAAAACAATAAGACCAGTGAGAGAAATGTCCTGTCACAGATTCCAAATATCACTTTTGTTGATGGGTTGGAGCAGGAAAAATTCAGCTTTCAAATGACGCCGGAGGAAAAAGCTTCCCGCAAGGCATACTATGAGGAACAATTTCATTTTGTTACACAAAAAGCAAAGCAGGAACATTATGACGTGTTATTTTGCGACGAGCTGATTTATACCATCCGTGCCGGTCTGTTTGATGAAAATATTCTGATTGAATATCTGAAAAACAAACCGGAAAATCTGGAGATTATTCTGACCGGTCAGAATCCCAGCAATGCATTGATCGATCTGGCCGACTATGTCTCAGAAATACGAAAAATCAAACATCCTTTTGATCAGGGACTTCCCGCCCGAAAAGGCATTGAAAAATAAAAAGAAGTACAGCTTTCCATATTTTTATGGAGAACTGTACTTTTTTATTTCCAAAATAGTTCTTCCACCGACTGGCAGGATCTTCCACAAATAGTAGTCTAAAAATGAGGAGTGCCCAGGCACCTCGCAGCACCCGGGCAATTATTATGAAAAAATTTTATGTGTAATGAACCCATTACAATACACAACTTCGTTATTCCTTTCGGAACTGTTTATATCATATCAGCATTTTATGAACAATTTATGAACTCCGTATGAACTTATCGTTAATTTGTACAAACTTTCTTGATTTACCACGCTAAATTTGTATAAATATTCCATCCGTTTTTTCGTTTTATCGACAGGTTTCGTACTATTCTTTTATTTTCCCCTTATTCGACAACATTTTTCTATGCATTTTGCACTGAAATTACATTATCCCAACCATCCTTTGATCGTTTCCCATAAATTTCCAAACCAGGACGCAATGCTGGAGAGAACTCCCTGTACCTGTTCATCGCTGATATCAATATCCATTTCGTCCAGCTTCTGATAAAGTTCCTTTGCCTGTGCTTTCAGAGAATTTACATCCAGATCAAGCTGGCCTATTTTCTCCATCAGAGAACGGATCTTTTCTCTGTCTTCCTCTGAAAGTTCAATATTCATTTCTTTTGCAGTGTCATCAATAACCGCTTCTATCTCTTCCGGCTCTGTCACTTCATCCGCCACAATAGCATCCTTCACCGCTCCGATCAGAGCTTCCGCCTGATCCTGACTGCCCAGTGTTTCTCCCAGTTCACTTGTCGTTACCAATTCTTCCGTTGCAGCATCTGCATTTTCCGGCTCTATACTCTCTCCGGTCATCTCCCCATATGCTTTCATTGCACCTACCAAAGCGGCCGTTCCGGATATATTAAAGGGTCCCGCAACCCGAATCTCCGCATCTTCCAGACCGGCCGTAGCCAGCGCATTCTGATACATACCTGTTGTACAGTAGGTAATATTACTTGTTTTTACCTGTATTCCTGTTCCTTTCTCTTTCTTTTCAACTACCACTGAAGACAGTGCACGGCTTCCGATTACACTTGCATCCAGATATGCATCCAGATAGTTATGTTCATCTTCATTTGTTATCGTAACCACCATATATTGATCCAGCTGTCCGGCATCCACACCCAAAAGTCCGAGAACTGTATTTTTCTCTTCTTCCGTAAGATCTGCACCCAATGCCAGATACGGCGCATCCACCTCATCTGCCTGAACTTTTACCGGCATTGTCAAACTGCCTGCCATCATCAATGCCGCAAGAAAAGCAGCGATTCCTTTTTTTATTCTCATTTATTTTCCTCCTTGTTACTTCTGTTTTCTATGTTTACTTATGCTTCATTTGCCAATATCTTTATGTCTATCGGCCTGCGTTTCATTATAACACGAATTTTCCCGGTTGTCTGTAAAAGCTTTCTTAAAGCTTTTTTAATTCATAAAAGGTTTGATAATCATTAACATATTTTTTACAACTTGAACATTATTTTCTCACATTTACTGGATATACTATTAACATAAAATAATTAAAGAATTATTTTATAACTTTTCTTTTTCATATGTCGATAGCAATATCGACTCTCCTTCCTTTAAAATAAAGTGTGTTGGCCAGAATTTCCTCGTTCTGGCCAACACACTTTTTGCATTCTTTTCTAACTTCTTAACCCTGCATCCAGCACATTGCTGAGAGCTGCAAATTCTTCTAATGACAGAGCCTCTCCTCTTATAGACGGCGAAAATCCACATTCTGCGATCGCTTTTTCGATTGTCTCCTTATCAAATGACAAACCTTCATAATTTTTCAGTCCATTTGCCAGGGTTTTTCTTCTCTGATTAAACGATGCCCTGATAATCTGAAACAACAATTTTTCATTTTTCACCTGAACCGGAGGCTGACTGTGACGTGTCAGTCGGATCACAGCACTTCCCACCTTGGGTCTGGGCATAAAACAATTCGGCGGAACATTCGCGACAATATAGGGTTCCGCGTAATACTGCACAGCCAGAGATAATGCCCCGTAATCTTTCGTACCCGGTCCGACCTGCATACGGTCTGCTACTTCTTTCTGAACCATCACGGTAATAGATTCTACCGGTACATGACTTTCAAATAATCCCATAATGATAGGCGTCGTAATATAATAAGGTAAATTTGCTACCACTTTTATCGGTTGTCCCTGATTTCTTTCATCAGCAATCTTCTGAATATCCACCTTCAGAATGTCTTCGTTGATGATCCTCACATTATCATAATCTTTCAAAGTATCATTCAAAATAGGAATCAGACTTTTGTCAATTTCCACTGCACAAACTTCTCTTGCGGCAGCTGCAAGATACTGCGTCATAGTTCCGATTCCCGGTCCGATCTCCAGTACAAAATCATCCTCCGTAATCCCTGCCGCGCTGATAATCTTATCCAGCACATGTGTATCAATCAGAAAATTCTGGCCGAATTTTTTCTGAAATGTAAACTGATATTTATTCAGTACAGCGATCGTCTCCTGAGGATTCCCCAGATATGGCTTTCTTTTTTCACCCATATAGTTTCCTTTCTGTAAAATAGGGCATAGCCTTTTCGCCATGCCCTATATCAGCTTGAATTTATACGTCAAAATCTTTCTCATACAGGAGAATTCTTCCGTCTTCATCTGTATGACGTTTGGAAATTCTTCTTCCCAGACGAGCTCCGCCTGCCCGACGTATCGCACCATCCACCATCTCTTTTACCTTTCCGATGGTAATGGGCTCATCCTCTCTCTGATTGTTGCCTATCAATTCATATAAGGCCAGAACTCCCATCTCATCCATTCGATATCCATTTTCTTTTGCATAAGTTCTTGCAAAAGTGACCAACTCATCATTAGTAAACACAGGTATCGAAATAACCGTTTCAAACTTCTTTGCAAATTCCGGATAATCCGCCAGAAGTTTTCTCATATTCGCTTTATCATCTTCGATAATAAGAATCATACTATCTGTGCGGAAATCCATAGCCTGGGAAAGCTTTTCAATGGTTTCTTCTGTCATAAAGCTTGCCCTTTCAATCAACAAGAATCCTCCTGCCATCTTACTGATTACAGTTGCAGGATCCTTACGATTCATATCGGAAGCATCCAGATTTGCATATTTAACTGCTTCCAGACCAAACTCTTTACAAATAGCTTTTACAAGTCCCTCGCTGAGACGAGTTTTTCCTGTTCCATGGCTTCCCATGATGGCTATATTGCCTCGACGTGATGTTTTCTCACTGGCATACTGATATACCCCATCAATCGCTTCCAATATCTGTTCATCCATACCCGGAACTTTAGAAAAATAAGAAAACAGACGTTTCTGCTCGTCCGAAAGTTTTTCCGGACGGGTATTATCCAAAATCCGTCTCTTCATATCTTCAGGAGTTTCCGCTTCCGGAACAACAGAAGGCATCTCCAGTTCTGCTTCTGCTTCTGCAAGCATCTGATCGATTTCGCTGAGTTCTTCCTCCTTGGATTCTTCTGTCTCTTCCAAAACAGGCATCTTTGGCAATTCAGAATCTTCTTTTTCTTTCTGCAGCTCCATCACAAGTTCCATATCGAGATCCGGGATTGCATTCTCATCCTCTTCTTTTTCATCCTGTAAAATGGTCTCAGGCTGCCCTTCCAATGCTGCCAAAAGCTGTTCCTCAAGATTATTTTCCTCATGCCTGCCGATCGGAGGCGCTATCTTAATATCGTCGTCCTCCTCAGTCGGT
Organism: Lachnospiraceae bacterium; assembly: GCA_004556655.1. Lineage (GTDB taxonomy): Bacteria > Bacillota > Clostridia > Lachnospirales > Lachnospiraceae > Oliverpabstia. The sequence continues at coordinate 28,848 of SFGF01000038.1, forward strand.
TCCTGAATATCCTCTATAACATTAGCTTCTTCTGCCATTGTGTCAATAATTTCTTCCGGCATCAGTAATTCTTCTTCCGGTATCGTTATCTCCTCTTCCGCTTCAGATGCTTCTTCCGGTATCGTTACTTCTTCCTCCGGCTCAGGCACCTCTTCCGGTTGTATCACTTCTTCTGTTGCTTCCGCAAACCCGTCCAACCCGTTTAAAAGAGAAGCTTCGAACGCTGCCATCGCAGCTTCCGCATCTTGATCAAGCTCCATCTTCGGCTCTTCAGGTTCTTCAATCGGAACCTCTTCCAAAACTACATCCTCATTCTCTTCTGCTGTTTTCTCTTCTACAACATTTTCTGAAACTTCTTCTTCCTGTTCTTCCACGATTACAGGTACTTCTTCCGTCTGCTCCTCAGAAATAACCTCTGCATTGCCCAGCTCTTCCTGTCTGCTTTCTGCTGCTTCCGCAAACATACCTGAAGTCTCCGCAAATAAAGCTTCCAAATCCATATCCTGTAAACTGGTAACTTCTTTATCCTCCGGTTTTTCTTCTTTCACCGGCTCAGGCACATCATTCTCGGAAATCTCTGTACGATGGGCGATCGCTTCTCCCCGCTCAGCCGATATCTTCGACTCATTCACAATCTCCGGCTCCAGATCTGTCACTTGATATTCTTCAATATTTTCCTCTTCTGCAGGCTCTGAAGATGCTTCACTTCCGGTTGCTCTTCCTAACGCTTCAAAGGCATTGACTACTTTCGTGCGATTAAATCCGGATAGAACCTCCTGAAAACTTTTTGCCAGTTTTTCCTGCAGCTGTGTGGTATCTACATGAACCGGAATATCTTCAAAAGGCTTCTTTTCCGGCTGTTCAGAGAGCTCCGGTACCTCAGCCGCTGCTGCAGCCTCATCTATGCCTTCCGGACTAAACGAAATCTCTTCCGCTGTATTGTCTGCCTTTACTGTTTCCTCTTTTTTAGGTGGAATAATAGAAGCTTTCTGCAGGCTTGCCATCGCCGCTGCAGATATACCAGCCACAGTCGATGCTGTTACTTTTGTTTCCGGCTCACTGGCCTTCACTTCCTGTTTATTTTCTTCTTTTTCTATATTTCTCTGATCATACTTTGCTTTCTGTGCCGGAGTAAGCGGTACATACGTCATCTTCAATTCCATAGCCTTTGTAACGTATTTTCCCTCTCCGAACCAGAGAATCAGATCATCGCAGGTATCAATACATTTATTCTGCTTTCCTGCCTTTTTATATAATCTGGCCAGTTCATATACCCATCGTTCTGTATATTCTCTGTCCTTGTACTCTTCCAAAATGGCAATCTGATCTTCCAGAGGTGCATTCTGCGCCTTGTATATTTTGTATTTTAAAATGTATTTTGAAGTATCGTTCGCAGCGGTTTCAATATATTGATTATAATATTTTACAGCATCATCGTAACGTCCCATCTTCAACGACAGTTCGACCTGACGGTACAAAATCATCTTTCCAACAGAAGACCGCTTATATGCCAGTTGAAGCATCCGCATACTTTCTTCCAGCTCACCATTTACTTCATAAATATCCGCAACCATACACAGAGTCCGTACACTCTTTACACGTTTCCATTCTATGGTATCCGCGATCTCCAAAGCCCCCTCATAATCCTGTGCTTCCACTAATCTGTTGATTTCGTCCAACCTCATATGATATTCTGTCTTATCCACTGTACTCACCTCTGTTTTTCAATATCTGCTTTTTGTAACTTTTGTAATCCTGTTAATAACCCCATACTCTAAATTAGTGTATCATACTGCATATTTATTGTCAAAACAAAACAGTTCTTTAAGATAAAAGGATGCCGCCGTGCAGCATCCCCTCCATTTATTTTTATGCAATCTTCAGACTTCGTCTTCTGCTGTCATCAACCGATCCGCAATTTGAACTTCTGAATTTCCTTTTCACTGGATACTTTCTCGATCTCAGCTCCCAGACTGCAGAGTTTTCCTTCAAAATCTTCATATCCTCGCTGTATATATACAATATCATCAACAATTGTAATTCCTTCAGCTGCCAATCCGGCGATCACCAGAGCAGCACCGGCTCTCAGATCCGGTGCGCTGACTCTTGCACCTGTCAGCCCTTCCACTCCGTCAATAATAGCTGTATTTCCTTCCACTTTAATCACTGCGCCCATACGGGTCAGTTCATCCGCATATTTAAATCGATTTTCAAAAATGCTTTCTGTCACTGTACTGGTACCCTGTGCCAATGTAAGTGTAACTGCAATCTGCGGCTGCATATCCGTAGGATATCCGGGATACGGCAGAGTTTTTACCTGTGTCTTACGAAGGCGTTTGGAGGCGATCACGCGCACAGCGTCATCAAATTCTTCAACCTCGCATCCAATTTCTTCCAGCTTGGCTGTAATAGCTTCCAGATGTTTCGGTATTACATTTTTAATCAGTATATCACCCTTGGTAGCTGCTGCTGCAAACATATAGGTGCCGGCTTCGATCATATCCGGAACAATAGAATAATCTGAAGCATGGAGCGCCTCCACACCACGGATTCTGATCACATCTGTTCCTGCTCCTTTAATATTTGCTCCCATACTGTTCAGGAAGTTAGCTGTATCAACTACATGTGGTTCCTTTGCAGCATTTTCAATAATCGTATTGCCTTTCGCCATAGCTGCTGCCATCATAATGTTGATAGTAGCACCTACAGATACCATATCCATAAAAATATGACATCCCTTCAGTCCATCCGGTGCTGTCGCCACGATTGCCCCGTGTTTAATCACCACCGTTGCACCCAGTGCACGAAATCCTTTCAGATGCAGATCAATCGGACGGCTTCCGATATTGCATCCACCCGGAAGCGGTACTTCCGCTTTTTTATATTTTCCCAAAAGTGCTCCCAATAAATAATAAGAAGCACGGATCTTTTTAATATATTCATAATCCACGCTGATATCGCCGATAGTAGAGCCGTTTATCTTTACTGTGTGACGATCCAGTCTGTCTACGCTGGCGCCGATCCCTTCAATGGCCTCCAACAGTACATTGATATCATTTACATCCGGCAGATTTTCTATCCGGACTGTGTCATCTGTCATAATAGCTGCTGCAAGAATAGCCAGAGCTGCATTCTTTGCTCCGCCAATCTCCACTTCGCCTACTAATGGGTTACCACCTTTGATAATATATTGTTCCATAGTCCACCTCTATGACTTTATACTCAGCAATGTTAACATTCAAACTAGTCCATTCTCCATTATGTTATACCAAATAAAACTTTTTGTAAACAAAAATTAAAATTTGCTTCCATTTTTATTCACATTGCTTCTCATATTTTCAGAATTCTTTACAATTCATTTATAATACACTGTAAAGTTTCCTCAATCCCCTTATTTTCTTCATCAATTGTGATATCTGCATATTTCTCATACAGTACCACTCGTTCCTCATACAAATCTCTTAATGTCTGTCCATCCCGAAGAACCACTCCCCGATTCTTCAGATTGCCAAGCCTTTTTCTAAGAGCACCATAAGACAACTTCAGATACACCACTGTGGCGATCTCTTTCAGATGCTCCATGGCTTCTTTTCCATAAACCACGCTTCCTCCCGTGGCAATCACTGTATGTTCCGCTTCTATGGATGCATTTACCTGATTTTCTATTTCTATAAAACCATCCACCCCTTCCTGGGCAATGATTTCTTTCAACAAACGTTTTTCCCGCTTCTGGATCAGCAAATCCGCATCTATAAACTGATATCCCATTTCCTTTGCAAGGATTACTCCTACCGTGCTTTTTCCGACACCCGGCATTCCAATCAGTACGATATTCTTCATATATATTATCCCTTGAAATTATTCTCTTTAGACTTATATATTCTATCACATTCATACGGTTCGTACAAGTTTTTTGTCCGGCATGGTTTTACATAAAACCGACTTAGTTACTGTTCACTGCGTGACCAGCAACGCTTCATGAAACAACCCTGAATTCTGCCAAATAAACTTGAGTTTCCGCAAACTGTAATTTCAAAATGAATATAGTCTATCAAAGTACCAATCTGCCCAACTTTTGAAAAGATATAGAGTGGCAGCTTTATGA
>SFGF01000126.1 GCA_004556655.1 Lachnospiraceae bacterium
CGCCTGATTCTTTCGCTTTTTGATACTCTTATTATATCACAAATCAGCCTCAACAGCTTGCACTGCAAGGATTTTTTAATTATTCAGCAGACATTATATAAGCTCAGGATTCTTTGTCCGTCCTCAACCAGTGCCTCAGCAAATTCTGGAGTATTGGATAGATTGCTCCGATAGTTGCACGAAGCATGGTCGATCATGTGAGCAAGCTCGTGGAAATAAGTTGTTCCTGCACCTCTTGGATTTGTCATATCAGAAGCTGCATTGTAGTAGACTCCTCGTGAATGCCCTATATAATTTCCCGGTGAGTAATGTGCTGTCTGATCCGGTGGATATTCAGAATCTTGTATCATCAGTTTACCAGCGAAATGGTCAAACACTTCTCTGACATTCTGCTCTGCATTTTCATGGCGTTGTGATATAACAGCGATATATCCGTCTGGTGTGCTACCTTGGGTTAGCACGCCAAGGCAATACTGATAAGACGAATTACCAACATTAGGTGTTTGCAGACCCTGGAGGAAAGAATTTCGTGCAGAAGGAGTGTCCAAATTAACATTATCATATTCTTGTACACTTTTGGCAAGTGAAGCAACGTATTTTTCGGCCTGAAGCATAATCTGTAAAATATCATTCAGGGCTTTGTTGCAATCTTTTACGATAGTTCCCAGCTCATCGTACTTCTTGTCATTCCATCCAATTCCCAATTGCTGATATTTCATCTTCACAGAACTTCTTGTAGTTTCGATAGAAGAAATGGAGGTCCGCATATTTTTCAGTATTGTCAGTAATTGAGTTGCATCAGCATTTACGTTGCTCAAACACTCACCTCCTCATTTGTTAATCATTTCGAGTGTAGCTACCTGTTACTAAAACCGGGATATATGTATCAAGCGATTGAGCTGCAAGTGTTCGATGTCGCCCATCACTCTGAAATACATAATAAGAACCTACCTGCGCAACCTGGACAGGATTATTGTAATAGCTACGAATGGTATCATCTAACACTGGGTTTTGTGAAAGCTCATCCAAAGACATTCCTGACTCAGTATTTTGACGAACATCTTGGATGTGCGAAGCTCGCCTTAGAATGTTTTCTCTCGACCATCCCTCTCGACCATTCCGTGTCCAAAATCCTTCCGGGTTCCCAAGTTCTCGGTCACTGAGATAAACTCCTTCAATATCCCTTGCTCTAACGTATACGAGTTCTGGATTTTCATTTCGAGAAAAGGTATAGTTCCCGTTCTCCCAATAATCTCGATATTCTTCATAGTGATTTCCACGGGAAAAATATCGTTCAGCTGATAGTCTGTCTTGAACAAATGCAAGATTAGAACCAAAGGTATTTGACTCAAAGGTGGTTGTATCTGCACTTGATGGTGTAACAGCAAAACTACTGGTCTGAGGTGTGCTTGCAGATATTCCATTTGTAGATCCTAGTTGAACACTTTCGTATTCACTAAGGCTCTTGGCGAGTAAAGCCACATATTTTTCTGCTTGAAGCATAATTACCAATATGTCATTGAGAGCCTTGTTGCAGTCTCTTACAACCACGCCCAACTCGTTGTATTTTTTATCTTGCCATCCAGCACCTAACTGTTCATATTTCATCTTTACAGATTTTTTGGTAGTTTCGATGGAGGAAATGGAATCCTGCATTTTTTTCAGCATTGCGAATAGCTGAACGGAGTCAGCATTTACCATACTCATTTCATCACCTCCTGGCAGCGGATTTTGTGAAGTGCAAAGCGGCGATGTGTCAGGAAAGTCTGACACATCACTGCTTCGGCAAGATTTAATTTAGAGAGGAAAGAAATTGTTCCAACTCAGCAGCGGTCGGTGCAATGTACGGTTTCATCTGGTAAGTATCCTTAACACCGTCTGTGAAGTATACGCTCCTTTCTTTTTTCGTTTTGTTGGTTCATTTTCGCCAGTGTGTTCGTGTCGTTTGCTGTGACGAGAACGCAACATAGACACAAAGAAAACACAAGGGCGAGCTTGCTCGTTTATATACCCTTGTGTTTTCGACTGGATATGTTAAGGTAACAAACAGTAAATGACACGTTACAGACTGCAAAATGTACCAACTGAAAAAAGAAAGAATACCGTTGTGTGCTTTATTTCTCGATCAGCTTTTCAAACATGAGGAAAGGTTTTTATAAAAAAAGAGTAGTTACCGTTTTTTGGTAACTACTCTTTTCCTTTTTTAAGGTTTAAAGTCCTGGAAGTTTAGGTGTTTTGGGTATTGGTGGTGTAGGTAGCTGCAAGCTTTCCAATTTTTGTTGAATTGCTTTAAATTCAGGGGTTTCTTGGTGTTGATTTTGAACCATTTTTTGCTCTATTCTCTCCAAAGTCGGTTGAATTTCTTTCCCTGATACTTTACGATTTAATTCTCTTTCTAAGGTCTCTTTCGGACTAATGGAAGGCGTTTCTAAACTTGAATAGAAGTTTCACTCCTTCTCTATTATAAAGCCTTATATCGCTAAATAAGCCCGTTTTATGAAGGGTTTCTAAGCTGAAATGAACGGGTTTACACCCGGCCTTGACCTCCGCCCGCTGTCCCGCTGAATGGGTGGACAAGGCGGCCAATCCCTCAAAGTGCTTGGACGCTCTCTTTCTGATTTTGGAGCGTTTCTTTTCTAAAAATTGAAATGGGCGGGAAGCCATTTTGTAAATGGTAAACTACTGACGCCCTTCACGGAACCTGAATGATTTGAGATAATTGTGTAAAGTTGAAAAACTTTATCAACTTTTTACACATTTTAAACTCAGGAGGTTCCCGATGAACGAAATTCAAACTGTAACTAAAAATGTCAGACTCCAGCAATGGATGTCCATTATCCAGGATTGCAAGTCCAGTGGACTGAAAGTTGACGATTATTGCTTGGAACACAACATTTCCCGCAATGCATATTACTATTGGCTACGTAAAGTAAAGGAAGCAGCAATCGAACAGTCTGGCAGTTTATTCGCAGAAGTAAATCCGTCCTTCACAGCAGTAACACCGGGGTGTTCCGGTGCATCATCTGTTTCCATCTGTCTTGGTGATGCAGTCATTCATGTAAACGAAGGTACTTCCGGGCATCTGCTTCATACGGTAATCGAGGCAGTCAGAAATGCTTAACGACTTAACAGGATTCAAGCACATCTACATAGCCTGTGGACACACAGACTTACGCCTTGGTATTGACGGTCTTGCCACAATCGTGCAACAGGAATTCCATTTGGACCCAACCGCTGAAGGAAGTATTTTTCTCTTCTGTGGAAGAAGGAACGATCGGATTAAAGCTTTGCTTTATGAAGGTGATGGATTCCTCTTGCTTTACAAGCGCCTCTCCGATGGTAAATTCCGATGGCCTCGTAATGAGTCCGAGGTAAAAAGCATTACCATGCAACAGTACAGATGGCTGATGGATGGCCTGGCTATTGAGCAGAAATCCGTAATCAAACGTAAGAAAATCAAACATATTCTCTGATTCCCGACCACCTTAACAACCGAATAAAAAAGTTGTCCCAACGTTGGAATTTCAGCAACTTTCCTCTTTTTTTGTTGCTTGAAATATGGTATAATTTAGTCATGGAAAAGAGAACTATACTGACAGAGGAACAACTGAATCATGTACCAAAGGATGTGCTGATTGCAATGTATGTGCAGCTTTCAGAGACCATGAATCGTGTTGCTGAACAAAATGCGCAGCTCCTTCAGCAGGTTTCAAATCTGGAAGAAAAGATTGACATCCTTACACAGCGCTACTACGGAAGGAAAACGGAAAAGGCATCGGAGATTGACGGCCTGCAGCTTTCCTTTGATTTTGATGCAGATAATGCACTGAATGAAGCGGAGTATATTCTCGATTCTTCCTCTGAAGCTACTGCGGAAAATGATAAACAGCCTGTCCGTAAACGTACAAAGCGTAAAGGTAAACGTAAATCAGACATGCAGCATCTGGAAACTGTCATTGATGAACATACTATCCCGGAAGAAAAGCTGGCTGAATATTTTCCACACGGATATGATATACTTCCGCATAACACCTATTACACCGTTGAATATATCCCCGCAAAATTCATTGAACATGAACACCATGTATTTAAATATGCAGGGAAACGAGGAGAAGGTATCCTTGTAGCGGATGCACCGGAGAAGCTTCTTCCTAACAGTATCCTGACACCAAGTCTGGCTGCCGGTGTTTTCTGTTCAAAATATCTGAATGCAGTTCCACTGACACGCCTTGCGGAAGATTTTGAAAGGCTTGACATGAATATTTCACGTCAGACCCTTGCAAACTGGATGATTACCATCTCTGACCGGTATTTGGAGCTCATTTACCGCAGAATGCATCAGGAAATACTGAAAAGCAGATTGATTCACTGCGATGAAACACCATTTAAACTGGTCGTTCCCGGAAAGAAACCAAACAGCAAGGCATATATGTGGGTATACCATACCATGGAAACCTATGGCTCACATCCAATTTTCCTTTACGACTATCAGGGTGGCAGAAGCTCTGATATACCAAGAGAATTCCTGAAGGGTTACAAAGGTGTTCTTGTTACCGACGGATACCAGGTATATCACAAGCTTGCAAATGAACGACCTGATGAGCTAAAGGTGGCGGGCTGCTGGGCACACTGCAAACGGAAGTTTGACGATGTGCTAAAGGCACTTAAAGCATCCAATCCGAGAGGGTCTGTGGCAGCAGAAGCACATAAACGTATTGCTGCAATTTATCATGTCGACAACATGTACAAGACAGCCTCGGACGAAGAACGGCTGGATAATCGACAGAATTCCGTGAAACCTCTGGTTGATGCATTTTTCAGCTGGATAAAATCTATTGACACCGCCTGTTTGGATAAAAGCGGTGCGCTTTATGGTGCAATCAATTATGCAGTCAACCAGGAGCCGTATCTGAGAGCATTTCTTGACAATCCGATTATTCCACTTGATAACAACGATGCGGAACGCAGTATAAAAAAATTCTGTGTGGGTAAACATAGCTGGCATATTATCGCTTCCAAGCGTGGTGCCAAGGCTAGTGCCATCCTATACAGCATCGCTGAGACTTCCAAGGCTAACGGGCTGAAACCGTATGAATATTTCAAGTACTTGCTCGAACGAATGCTTGTGCATTTGGATGACAAGCCATCCGATTACATTGACGATCTGTTGCCATGGTCAGATAAGATACCTGAATATTGCAGGTTAAATAAATTCGAATAATTAATATCCGCCGCCCATGTCGGCGGCATTTTTTTAACCCCGCATGTGATTTACCATTTACGCCATTTTAGGGCTTTCCCGCCTTGATTACTTTTTAGCAAAGACGGGCGTGACTGTCAACGGCGGCGCATGAAATGCGCCGTTCATCTTGACCGTTGACTGGCTCGGCTGGCTTTGCTATCTTCCTGACAAATGGGAATGTCTAAGATA